>JAFZFY010000308.1 GCA_017555665.1 Pseudomonadota bacterium
AATCGTGCCGCTGGGATTGCTCACGGTGATTGCGGCGACATCTGCATTGACGAGGTCCACGTCGTGGGTTTTTAGCTTGCGGTCGTAATGTCTGTCTTTTGAGGTAGATTCCATTTGAAAGAGAGCCTTGGTGCCAGTTTCTGCGGCGATATGATCCCATTCAAAGCGATAGGTCAACGTTTGAGGCTTGTTATAATTTTCTGGTGTGAAGGTCATGGTTTTGGGGGTGACAGATAGCTTATTATATATAGAACCGTAAAAATGTGTTGTAGAGAATGTGAGGGTGACGTTTTCAAGTGGTTTGGTGGCAAGATAGATTTCTGATGAATTGCCGGCACTGCACTTAATGCCGCGTTCGCAGAAGCGATTCGTTTTGAGGACAAAACCTTTGGTGGCTGCCACATCGTTATCAATGCTTGTGCCGTGAATGGTCAGCGTTTTGCCGTTGTATGACGTGCTGGGGTTTGTGTCTGAGGAACTTCCGGTGAGGATGATATCGCACGGCCTGTTTCCCGTGTTGATGTTGTCATCAATCGCTTTCACGGTGATGTATTGATCGCGGAAATCGTCCGGGTCTGTGGAAAATGTCACTTTAGCTGAGGATATCGGCTGGCCAGTTTTGGAATCGACCAGTGTGCAGACCGAAGTATCTTCAATAGTCGCAACAATCGTCGTTTTCATGTCCGGCAAATCGGAAAGCCCAAACATCACCCGTTCTGTCGTTTCGCCTTCTTCTTTGACCGTGAAGGTGTTTGTGGTGGGGACGATACTCACGCTGTCGTTGTCGGTGTTGATCACATCGACAGACATCGCTTCAAGTGAAGCAAACGCGCCCTCACAGGCTGAAGCGCCCGGGGTGAGCACAAGCGAATAGTGGTGTTCGATGATGTTGATGTTATTGCCATCATCTATGCCGGTAAGGGTGATGACGATGCCCTGTGACCAGTTTGAGGAATCCAGGGTGAGGGCGTTCAAGTCTGCATAGCCGTAGGGTTGCGCTGTTTCATCGGCGTTGACTATGGATACGCCTAAATTCACGGCACACTGCGGGTCGGCGGAGAGCTGTACACGGAATTTGGCCTTACCCCCGGATTCCGTTGTCGTGGCGTTGTCTTCAGCCTCTACAATGATCTTTGCCTCATTTGTGTCATGGACGATGAGAGTGACAAGGTCATCCGCAATGTCTTGAAACGCGGGATCCGTGCTTGTTATTTTGAAACTGAGCGAGAGTGGTCTGTCTCCTTCCACATAATGATTGGCAGCATTCATCGTGCAGGTCAGGTCCACACCGGTTTCCCAGTTGTCGGCATTCAGGATGATGGCGTTTGCATTGTCTTTTGGTTTGCAGCTGATATTGCCGGCATCTGCACCGTCATACGACCACTCGATTTGAACATTCGCGCTTGGGACTTTGTCAAGACCGACGGTCAAGGTCACGCTGTTCGTGCCGTCTTCAAAGAGGGTATTTTCCGAATCCTTGAAGTTGAGCTTGAGGCTGCCTTTCTGCAAGATGCATTCACCTTCTATGCAAAGTTCTGAGTCTGCGCACGTTGTGCCGTTGCAGTTGCACGCCAGCACAGCCAGGTCACATGTGTAGCCAGCTTTGACGAGTTCGCAGTCCTGCTCGCATGTTTCCTGCTCGATTTCGATGTCGCAATCCTGCCACTTGCCATCTATACAATCGCACGAGATGGCATTTTGGGGCTTCTCACTTTCGTCGCAGGATGCATCGGAAGTCTTGCATTTCCATTCGCCCTCGACGCAATCGCATGAAATGGCATCTTGGGGCTTCTCACTTTCGTCGCAGGATGCATCGGAAGTCTTGCATTTCCATTCGCCTTCGACGCAATCGCATGAAATGGCATCTTGGGGCTTTGCGGTTTCGTCGCAGGAAACATCGGAAGTCTCGCATTTCCATTTGCCCTCGACGCAATCGCATGAAATGGCATCTTGGGGCTTTGGGGTTTCGTCGCAGGATGCATCGGAAGTCTTGCATTTCCATGCGCCGTCGGCACATTCGCACGCAGTTGCATTTATGGGCTTTGCGGTTTCGTCGCAAGATGCATCAGAAGTCTTGCATTTCCATTTGCCTTCGACACATTCGCACGTAGTGGCATCTGCGGGCTTGTCTGCTTCATTACAGGCGTTGTTTTCGGAGCCATTCTCTTCGCACCCGGCTGTGCCCCAAAAACTCAATAAAATGCAAGCAAGGCAGAACTTATGTGTTTTCATGTTTCCTCGGTTTTCTTCAAATTAAGCTTGAAATTGATGATTGCTTGGCTTTTTCCAATATAGATACGCCCAAAGCTAAGTATATTTCAAATGTAGATAGCTGATATCCCGAGAAATGACAAAGTGAATATATACCATAAAAATTTGGCCGTAGATGTTTGTTTGCCGCCGCTATCGCCCGCGCCGCGAGCGATACGCTTGCGTTCGCGCCGCTATTGCTGTCGGCAATACGCGGCGCGTGCTGCGGCTATTGGCTTGAGCCAATACGCCGCAGCTTAACCTATAAATGCTTTCCCCCAGAAGACGCGCTCTGCTAAGATTGGGCAAGGGGAACAACGAAAATCCCCGGTGCGCTTTGTGGATTGCGCATCCCGGGATTGGTGAAAAATGGGGAACTTGAGGATTCCGATGCGTTTATGAATCCTCAAACTTTGTGCATTTTTCGACGATTCTGCCCGCACGGCCGGCCTTGCCAGAGGCGTAGGCTGAGGCGATGGCGTTCGCGAGGTTGAATTTTGGCGTGTCTTCGGAGGTGGGGACGAATGTGCTTGTCGGCGTTTTGGTCTTTGCAAGTTCCGCTTTTTGAGCCTCAAAACTGTTGAGATCGATGGGTTTGGGCGGTTCTTTGGGGAGCGGCGCGATATGCGGTTTTGCGGCTTGAGACTCCGCATCTGCGTGCGTGTCAGAATTTTCGGGGTCTGGCTGAGAGAGGCCGCCGAAGAGCGTTTCGAGATGGGGGACGAGGCCCGCGCCGGGCTCGTTGTTGATGAGGAAGTAATTGAATTTAGCGAGGCATCCTTTGTAGTTTTGGATTTCGCTTTCTTCGAGCAGATCGGTTCTGTAGATATTGTCGGCGACAGGAAATACGGCCGGGATGTCGGCATATTGCTCGAGGACGCGGAGGATGCGCTTGAGCGCCTTGATTTGCGGCTCGTAAATCATGGGCTGATTGATGAGCCTGTTTCCGATGCTGGCGCGAATGACCGGTCGGCGGCGCAGCCAGCGGCGTTCGTCGGAGTCGAGCTGATAGAGCAGGAGGACGTTTTCGATTTCGATGCCCACGCACTGGCGTCTTCTGGGGTAATCGACGGTTTCGGATGTCGGCGTGAACGGGACTTCGCGCATGGGATCAGCCCATTGGATGATCAGGCTTTCGTTGTCTTGGCCGATTGAGCTGTCGATGCTGAAGTGCGCGCGGACTTTGGCTCTGCCGTTGAAACGATCACGGCTGATATAGTCGATTTCGGGAATGGAGAGCAGGCAGGTGAGGTCTGGTTTGACTTTGGTCGCGTCTGGCGCGGCCGTGAACATGCGTGCGACGCGCGCGCCGGGGTCGTTGATTTCTTTGCCGTCGATGATGAAATTGCCGATGCCGCCTCGCGTGTTGGCCATAAACGTGATGAGCGACGATGGGCCGAATTTGCCATCTTGAAGGAGATGATAGCTCTTCTGAAATTCGAGCACCCAGTCGACGATGGCGTCTTCATCGAGATGATAGAGGGTGTGTGAATCCGGCAGAATGCCGCGCCAGAATATCTGGCGCGCCCTCATGTTAAACTGTCTCGCCTGGAGGCGTTCTTCTGTTGTGAGTGCCATGATTATCTCTGCTGGAGCTGTCGTCTGCACGTGTCACAGAGATAAGCGCCGACGAAGGGTTTGGGGGATTTTGCGGGGTCTTTCATGGGCATGCCGCAGAGATCGCATCTCTGCATGCTTCGGCGTTCTTCGACGAGATCGACGAGCTCGTAGGCGCGGTCGCTGCCGGTCCTTTTGATGATGTCGAAATACTGGCCAAAAAAGGCGCGAAGATTAAAGCTCTTTGGAATCTTGGTGTCGGCCATGAGCAAACTCCTAAGGTGAGGGTGAGAGATAAACGCGGTTGGGATTATATATCAAGTTCGGAAGAAGTATAAGAGGGCGTGTCGTGTTCCTGCGCGATGTTTTGATTTTGAGCTTCCGCTTTGGGCGGGGCGGGATGAAGCGCGGCTTGTATCATCTGGAGACCTGTATGTGTGAAGAATGCCGGCAGTGCGACAGGCTTCTCGTCTGGCAGCATGGGGAATCGTTCGGGGGCACTGGATGATTTTGCGAGGAAAGCCGCAAGCGCATTGAGCAGGGCGCGCTGAATGGGGAGATCGCGTTCTTGGAGTGCGCTTGACGCGCGGTGATATCGGTCGTGTATTGTCTGGCTGTTGCCGCAGATGGCATCGAGGGCACAATAGGCGATGCGGACGCAGGTCACGCCGAACTGGTCTTCGAGTGCCTGAAAATCATTGAGCGCTCGGTCAAGTGCCTGGGTGCCGTGCTTGTAATTCCTGGACATCATATCATTCAGGCCCGAAAGCGTGTGGCACCATGCGCGCGCGCGTCGATGTTTGGGGCCATAGCACGCAATTGCCATGGTCAGTTCGTTGATGGCATTGAATCTGTCACCATGCACGGCGGCAAGCAGTGCCTGCATGAGCGTTATCGTGCCGGATACGATGGCTGGCGGCAACTCGGCGTTGTCTGAGAGAAGCATCTGGCACTGATGTTCGACTGTTTCCCATTCATCCGCGAGCGCATTCGCCACAAGCAGGCATGTCTGTGCTTTGGCTGTGGCGAATTTGTCGCCCTGCTGGGTAAGCGTGTCGATGCTCTTTTGGAGCGCGGCGAGTGCGTCTCTATTCGGGGCAGTCAGAAACGCGATCATTTTTCGGGACAGATCGGCATCCGCGAGGTCGAGCGTCAGGCCGGCATTTTTAAAGCGGATGCAAGCGGCATTTGCGAGCGTCCCCGCCCTGGTGATATTGCCGGCAAAGAGTTCGAGGCGGGCGAGGCGGATCTGAATGGCTGCGAGTTCGTCGGAACTGTCGCCTGCCTGAAGTGTTTCAAGGGCTGTGTTGAGGTGTTTCTGCGCTGCCGTGATGTTGCCCATCCGAGTGGATGCATCCGCAAGCACGATCTGAGACTGAATGACATGCCGTGTGTCATGGCAGATCGCGAAGCTGTCTCTGGCTAGTTCCGCGAGTTCGGCTGCATGGCTGTAATTGTCATTGCGCAGACTTTTCTTGGCATTGAGCAGCTGGTAATAGGCGAGATAGACGGGCTCTGTATATTTGTCGATCCAAGCCTTTAGTCTGGCGGTATGCGCTTCGAATTCCTTGAATTTATTGAGCCTGAGCGTGATGTCTGCTGCCGATATCAGGCACTGCGGCCACTCGATGGCATGCAGGACGCTCGGCGCTGGCGCGCTCATCGCGAGCATCTCGTCGAAGACTTCGATCAGCTCGTCATACCTGTCGAGTGCAAAAACGAGTGCGCCTTTTTCAAAGGCCTGGTCTGCACTCTGTTGGCAGCACTGGATGTATGAGACGGCATCGCGCGCGCCGCGCCAGAACAGCGCGATGCGATAACACTGTTCGTATGTCGGCTCGGTGTAGCAGTCGATCAAGGCGAGCGCGACTTGTGATTTGAGGCTTCTGAGCCGTGATTTCGGAAGCACAGCCTGGATGACATCGGCGTGCCAGGGCGTCGAGAACTCAAGTGTGTCTGCGGCCTGATCCTCGCTTTGCGCATACACGAGCATTCCGGCTGCGCACCAGGCTTTGATGGCATCGCGCCAGCGCGATGCAAGCGCCTGGTCTTCATCGAATTTCCAGAAGGCTTCGAGCTCCTGCAGAAACATGTGATGTCCGAACGCTGCAAGGCGTATCAGGATTTCGCGATAGAGATCGGCGACGGTGCCCATAGATAGCAGGATCTCGTCGAGTCTTTGATGCAGGAACTGCGAGACGATATAGGGCACGCCGAGTGACTGCGTATCTGACTCATCGAGCCCGAAATGACCGTCTTCTCGCTTGATGAGCCTTGCGGTCTGGCCGAGATGCTGGATGAGCGCGGTGGCGTAGAATGGATTGCCGAAAGAACGCCCGATGATACGATCTGAGAGCGCGGGTTCGATCTGCCAGTATGTTTTGAGCATGGCTTCCATCTGCGGGTCGCTCAGCGGCTCCAGCGTGATCGTGTGTTCAAAGATGCGTTTGAAGCACGGCAGCTTGCCAAGCGCGGCATTTTCAGGCGTGACGGCGAGCTCTTTGGCATCATAGGTCAGAAGGATGTATATCGGGGCAGCCGTGAGGGTATCGGCGATACGGCTCAGCAGATGGTAGATCGGCAGGCCGCATCTCTGCAGGTCATCGAGGATGAGCGCGCACGGCGTCGGAAGCGCCTTGAGCAGCTTCAGGATCGTCTCGATAATGTCGTTCCACGGCGGCGGCGTATAATTCGGAGAATCTGCGGACTGTTCAAGGATTTGAAGTAGGCGTTCTTCGGTCTCCGGGTCTTCTGTCGGGATATCATTTTCGGACAGATAGGTGATGAGCTGCCTCAGAATGGAAAGGCAGACATTTCCAGA
>JAFZFY010000309.1 GCA_017555665.1 Pseudomonadota bacterium
ATATGACGCTCACAGCCACAAACGGAAATACCGGCGATGAGCAACAGCAACGCGCCCAGAACCGTATCACATCTCATTTGGCAAACATCATTCCGTCGATCATCTTGTCAATTTCCTGACGCGCATTGGGACACGACTGCACCGAGTGATAGATCGCCCTCATTTTGGACTGTATTTCGGCCTTCGTCTTGGGATCAAGGCGATTGGGCGAAGTCGAGCGCATGACCGTGGCCGCTTGCCGGTTGATCTCCGGATCGATGGCAGCAAGTTTGGCGGGCAGATCCGCGCAACTGGCCGATTCAATCGCATCCTGCAATACATCTAGCCAGCGAAATAAAGGTGCCATTTGGGTTGCATCGGGGGCATCGACGCGTTTCTCGGCGGGCCGCTGCTTGATTTGAAGGGCAAGTGCCTGCCTCGACATGCGCGTAACAAATGCGCTTTGCGCATCGGGACATTTGGCCGATAGCGTGATGATTTGGTCGATTTTTTCTTCGTAGACGGATATTTCGCCTTGAATTTGTTGGCTTTTTATTGCGGAAAGCGCGTGTACGATTTCCTCGTCAGAAATCTTTTCCAGAGCGCTTTGCGTCTCCTCGCAAGTCGCCGCATGAGAGGCATTCAGAACCTTGTCAAATAGCGCATCTGCTGGGCTTTGTGCGAATGCAACGGAAGGCACAAGGCAAAACGATAACAATGCGGCCTTGAACAAATTCATGACGATGATCTCCTCTACGTGAAAAAAAAAGCGGTTTCTTCAAACCGCCTTTTTAACGAAAACCAAGAAAGGATTATTCCGCTGCAGCAGGTGCATCGGCTGCGGCTTCAGCTGCGGCTTCGGCAGCTGCTTCAGGAGCGGCCTGCATAATGGCACCGAGGAGACCCATGCTGAATCCGAGCACTTTCGGATTATCTTTGCATGCTTCCATCTTCTTGCTGAAATCTGTGTTGTCGCCCATGACTTTATCCATGGCTTCGCCAAGTTTCTTGGCTTCTTCGGATTCTTCATCAAGAGAGACAAGTTTTTTCATGCTGGCAACAAGCTCATCACGATTTTTGTTCAGATGATCCGTCAGGCCATTGCCAAGCTTGTCACAATCATCGCCGGCATCGTTTGCGATTGCAGCAATATCACCGAAGAATTTTGTCACAGTCTTGATATCAGCTTCACTGATTTTGCCATCGTCTGCTTTTGCTTCAGCCTTGGCTTCTTCGGCTTTCGCTTCATCAGCTTTGGGGGCTTCAGCTTTCGCTTCATCCGCTTTCGCCTCTGCTGCTGGTGCCGCAGGTGCATCTTTCGCCGGTTCCTCAGCCTTCTTGCAGGCGACAAAACTTGTCAGACAGAGGATGAGAACAGCTGCAAATAAAACACGAATATTAGACATAAATTCGACTCCCAATAACTGGAGACATGAGACGCTCTCATGTCAGATGTCTGTACCGTCAGTTGGCAACTAAATCATAGGGATTGCCATCGGCTAGTTGTGACATTTATGTCAGAGTCGGATAAAACGCAATATAAAACGCACATCGACGCGATTTTATTCATCAGATTTAACCAGATACGCCGATGATGCGCCCAGATGCACGCAATCATCGCCTGCAATCTTCCCCATTTGCTCGACTTTTCAGCCGAATGCACACAGAACGACAGCACCGTGACTCATCGAAATCACTTCTAAGCCGATCGACATTCGCCTGGTGAAATCAACGTTTTCTATGCCTTTGACAAGCCTCTCCTATCAGCCCTTGGCTGATCGCCTGCGGCATAGACGCATTCCAGTCAACACATCAAAAGCAAGCCACAATGCACGGGGCGCGATTACCAAAGCTTCTCGATATGTGTCCCCGGAAAATAATGCTGAAGAATCGCCTCTGCTGTGACATCGCGCTGAGCCATACCGATGGCGCCGGTCTGACACATGCCAACGCCATGACCGAAACCGGCACCGTACAGCTTCATATGAGAAAACTTCCCTGATTGCAGCGATACTTCGGCAACAAACAACGC
Organism: Pseudomonadota bacterium; assembly: GCA_017555665.1. GTDB lineage: Bacteria > Myxococcota_A > Bradymonadia > UBA4248 > UBA4248 > UBA4248. Next base: position 2,012 of record JAFZFY010000309.1, read on the forward strand.
ACTTTTCAGCCCGCCGAGAAATCGGCGAACACCGAGTTCTCGAAACACCTCATATTTGCCTTGCGTGCCATGAACGATCAGATGAACGACACGAAAACTCTCACCGCGTTCAAACTCGACCGATTTAATTTCCCCAATGCTCTGTCCCGCTTTTTTCAAAAATCCTTTCAGATCATCACGGCTGATCTCGGCTTCCCAGCGAGCATATTTGGTAGACTGATACGATTTCTTGCCCGCAGGCGCACTGGAACAATACGCTTCGGATGGCTGGCGATACCAGGTCATGAACTCCGATTCTGTGCGGAATTTCGAGGGGGTTTCATGGGAATCGTCAGTTCTGGAGACCAGATAAGGCTGATTGGGAAGCCCCCACGTCTCGAGACTTCCAGCAGACACGCCGCCACAATGCGCGCTGTAGTAACTTTGAACCAGTTTTTTGTCATGAAACATGACATAGCCACGCGTAGACGCGATCGCCTCATCCGTCCTGGGATCTGCCCCCGAAAGGCCTCGATACACCTGACAATGCTGTTGATTGCACAGGTGATACGGATCTGCCTGATGCCTAGATCCCAGCTGGGCAATCAGCGTGGTGCGCGCCGCGATCGCCTGCGCCTTGAGCGCTTCAGGCGGCGCTGTCTTAAAGATCTCTGCCGGCACAATCCCACGAAGAATTGTCTCGATATCGGCCGACTGCACGACGGTAAGCCGCCCCGTCTTATCGGGGGTCAGCACTAGGCGTGCATTGAGCTTCATTTCGCTCTTCCGGCCAAATTCGTCTTCAATATCGTAAAGAACAGCCCCTGCTTCCGGCAGGGAAAGCCATAAAACGTTTTGATTCTCGATCCGGATCGCGCCATCGGCACTCTGCAATAGGATCTGACCGGTGGGATAAGTCAGCAAATCGGAATAGATCTCATGCGCATCCAGACGGTCATCCAATGGAAGCCCGGACGAAATCTGCGCCTTGGATACCTGCAAATCAGTCTGCCGTTTGGTGATCAGAAGATTCTCGCGGTTGTCAAATATATGTCCCCGGAGCGCAATAATTGCCCCCACGGAAATCCGCTCCGTCTCAATATCGCTTGCCTTGCAGAGCGACTCTGTCTGATTCAGGCTGTCCGACTGATCCCCGCGCGCCAATATCACGCCATAATGATATGTTCCGGGCTTTCCGTTGCGAATCGAGATCTCATAGACCTGATTTCCCTTGAGCCTGATCGTCCCACCGCCGCTGCCAGACATCGTGACGGTAAAATCCCCTTTGGGACGGATCTTGAGCGTCTCAAGACCATCCGCGATGCGCATTTGAACCTGCGGCGTGCCATTCTCAGAAAATCCCGCCTGATGCGCATACAACAATGCATGGTCATCATCCCTCGTCAGTTCCGCGTTCTGACCATACACGGAGGACATCGCAAAAAAAATAATCAGAAAGAAAACATACCCACACGTTGAACGAATGAGCTTCCCTGCTTGCGATGCCATTCAACTCTCCCCTGAAAGCGATATGTAAACACGATAATCTGCGCCGCCTCTAAATAACTCTTTGCTTGAGTACGGCTATCTAACCCCTTCTATTTTGCAGTCTTATTCATGATCAGCTTACGGATTCACGCCTCGAGCACTCCCCCATGCGAAACATATCAATGGGGGCATAGCGTGTCATTCTGCGTTTGAAATGTCTGAATATTGCCCGTGTGTGACATCGATATGGAAAACGAACCCGGACCGGCGGTGCGTGCGCAGATCCTCAATTCAACTCTTGTCATATCGACATAGTTGATGTCTCTGAACAAGAATGCCTGCCCATTCGGCTGAAAACAGATGCTGACCGCAGTCTGTGACAAGTTGATCAAGGATGGAATATTGCCATCGATCAACAACCTTGCCTGGGTAAGCGATGTGTTTTTAAAAACGTATTTATTTGAATCACGAGACTCCAACGTCCTTCGCAGATCTCCGTTGATCGTGAGATCAATGGCCTGGATATCATGTTCCGGCCCATCATCATATCGGATCTCGACCTGGTCTTCCAGACTTCCTGAACAAACGCCTACGACGCCGATTCTCGGCTCGACCGTCTGAATATCATTGCTCGTGCCCCGTGTCAGACGGATATAGGTTGCGACATTCATACTCGTCGCCCTTGCACGCTGGAGCTGGAAAAGCGTGGAAAGCTCATTGGCAAAATCGATCTGGGCATTGTTCTCTCGCCGCCCCGATACGAAAAATCCCATGATGCCGGCAAGGACACAGATAATGGCGACCACGGCCATGAGTTCCACAAGGGTCATGCCTTTTCGAGCAAAATGATGATGTGTCATGACTGATGTCCTCCAGTTACCGTCCCAGCGGCAATATATCAAATACGGTCGTAATGAAAAGCCCCTAATGATTTGAAAACAAATCCCCAATGCACTGCCGCTTTCAACGATCCGACATGCCCCCACACGGGGATTGCGTCACAAGCGCCCTGGCATGATCATTCATGTCCATGAGTAAGCGTCGAGTATTGATGCTCCCTCAGCAATTTGTCACGCTCTGCGAGCTTCAGGTCTGACTGAACCATCATTCGGCATAACGCTTCAACGCCAACTTTGGGCTCCCAGCCCAATACGCGCTTCGCTTTTGATGCGTCTCCCAAAAGCAGTTCGACCTCTGTCGGCCTGAAATAACGCGGATCAACACGGACGATAATCTCCCCTGTCGCCGCATTACGGCCAATCTCATCCACGCCCATGCCTGACCACTCGATCGCGATGCCGACTTCCTTGAACGACATCGCCACAAAATCCCTGACCGTCGTCGTCACGCCTGTCGCGATCACATAATCATCCGGCGTATCCTGCTGAAGCATACGCCACATCGCTTCCACATAATCTCCGGCATAACCCCAGTCCCGTTTGGAATTCAAGTTACCGAGATACAGGCATTTCTGATTTCCCATCGAAATGTTCGCCGCCGCCATCGTGATCTTGCGCGTCACGAAGGTCTCACCACGTCGGGGACTCTCATGGTTAAACAAAATCCCGTTGCTCGCATGTATGTGATACGCCTCGCGATAGTTTACAACGATCCAATAGGCATACAGTTTCGCACAGGCATAAGGCGAACGCGGATAAAATGGCGTCGTCTCTCGCTGAGGTGTCTCCTGAACAAGCCCAAAAAGCTCAGAAGTCGATGCCTGATAGAAGCGAACGCGCTTTTCCATGCCCAATATACGAATCGCCTCAAGCAGGCGAAGCACGCCAACAGCATCGCTTTCTGCCGTGTATTCCGGACACTCAAATGACACCTGCACATGGCTCTGGGCAGCCAGATTATAAATCTCGTCAGGCTCGATCTGCTGGATCAGGCGAACAAGGTTCGATGTGTCTGTCATATCTGCATAATGCATCCAAAAATGCGCACCATCCAGATGCGGATCTTTATACAGATGGTCGACACGCTCGGTGTTAAAACTTGAGGATCGGCGCTTTAAACCGTGAACGTCATAGCCTTTGGAAAGAAGTAATTCTGCCAGATAAGATCCGTCCTGACCTGTAATGCCAGTGATCAATGCTTTTTTCATGTCCTTTTTCCTTATTCTGCGCTGAGCATAAAGTCCAGCATCGGCGGGAGATATTCGTAATGGTCTCGGTGATACTGGCTGCTTTTGGCCGATATCATTAACGCGGATGAGCCTGACGATTCTGACAGGAGGATCAAACGCGTCTGGAGCGCTCGCTTGGTCTCCGGGTTCTCCTCTGTCATGACGGCCTGCTGAAGAAATCTGACCTTCGCAGATACATCATCATCATTCAGCAATCCTGATATCAGCATCGTAATATCCGGATCCGCATCGGGCTTCTGCATCGCGATCTGAAGGTGTGTGATCGCTTCCGAACGCAACTCGGCCTCTTTTTCCGGTGTCGTCTCCGGATAATAGGATATGTTGTTGATCGCGATGGAATAATCGTAATAGGGATCAAGCGGGAACTGTTGCGCACCAAGGGCAAGATAGTGGTTGGCGCGTTCCACGCCTGCCGCCGAAATATCTTCTGAGAATACAGCCGCAGTCGCGACCCACCGATACACGGCTTTAAACTGTGGATCCAGCGCGATCATGGCATCCGCAAAATTCTCCGCCAGATGCGCTTCATTCTTCAGGTTGTTGTACTGAAGCGCCCGGATCCAGATCAGATCGGCCAGAAATTCCTGCTGTCCAAGACTCATCCATACCAAAGCATCTTTGTTCGGCAATACGCTGTATTCATCTGCCCCCATATTGCGAGGCGCTTTCAGCTCTGTCTGGCTTGCACAGACATACGATATCACGAACGCACATAACGCCGTGAACAGGAATACGAAAGATGTCATGCGTTGCGTTATGCTCATGAATGACCTCCATAAGAGCACTCGCTCAATATCGCCTGCACAGCCGGCAATTCGGTAAATTCCTTAAACACTGCGAGATTGATCGCATTGACAAACATTTCCGGATCCTCAGAAGCCACATATCTTGCCAAGGGCAACGCTTCCACATACAGCCCTTTCATGACATACACGCGCATGAGCTGCATATTCAGGTCGACTGGATAACTCGACAGCGAGATTCCCGTCTTGATCGCCTTTTCGGCAGCCTCAAGCTCGTCCAGCTCGATATAGGCAAGCGCCATGTTGTAATAAAATCTATCCGATGACGGATCTAGCTTGAGCCCCGCATTCAGATAGCGGATGGCCTCATCAAATTTGCGAAGCTCTATGAGGGCGCAGCCTATCGTCAGAAATGCCATGGGCGAGGGATTCTTGACCTTCACGGCGTGCTCTAAAAAACACATCGATTCCGACATATATCCCATATCGTAAAGCAGGCAGCCGAGCGTGACCGAGGATTGTGTCAGGTCATCCGTCTCGTCATCGATCGTCTCTGCATAATAGGCATACGCGGCTAACGGCAGCGCGTTGGCTGGCTGCAAATTGTCGCAGTAAAACCGTCCCAACGCCCCCGGATTCTCATCGGGATATAACGCGCAAAGCATTTCCGCCAGTTCACGCCTGAGCGGAAAACACTCTGGCGACACGAGATTGGTGATCGCATACACCAGATAGTCACGAAGCGTATAAACGCCCGGCTCCGCAAGCGCCTGCATAAAGACATCACAAAGCTGAGGCACACGCATGAGGAATTTCCGGAACAAACGGTAAAAATCATACGCGCCGGCCTTGTCGTTGAACACGATCCTGAACAGCGGCTCATGTATCCTGGGCAGCCTGATACGGCGCATTCTGTAACCGCTATTCATCTCGCTATAGTGATACATGGCTTCGTCACGCGGCTGAAACACATAGCGTTCCGGCCATAACAACGGCTGCGGCTCTTCGAGTTCGGTTCCGGCCTCTACGATTTCAAGCGCGCTCTCCTGATGAGACTCGTCGGGATGAATGGGCTGCCATCCGCACTGTGCATACAGCCGTTCTTCCCAGCTCAGACCGGCCTGAAGCGTCTTAAACACCTTCTCCGGCATATCGAGGCTGGCATATACCCCGGCGAGCATCAGATAAAGCCTTGAAAGATAAGGATAACGCGCCAGCAGATCATGGAGCCGCCAGATCACGACATAGTGAGAGCCATCCCGGATATCACGCGCCTGCGCCTCCACTTCGGCAACGGTCGGCCATAATGCTTTCGCATGCGCCTCTGCCCAGGCCTTGAACTGTCTCAGGAACGGATGACAGCCACAACCATCCAGAATGTTCCGATATCCCAGATTGCGATAGTAATCGCGGCTGAGTTGTTTCGAATAGAAAACGCTCAGGCTTTCTCCCAATGCCTCTGCCGTCTGTATGATATCTTCCGGGCTCTGGCGCAAAGACACGCTCTTCTCATCCAGCAGCCCGTTGTTCTTCAATTCGGGCGCATAAAACGTGAACAGGTCATCCCCGACAAAGGCTTTGAGATGCGACACATCGCGTTTCGGGCTTTCGATGAAACGCTCCACACAGCTCACCGCATAGTTAAAAAATTGCTCGCAGAGATCGACTTGGCCGAGAAGGTTATTGGCAATCGGGCGCGCATAGAGCGATGCCGACTGAGGTTTAGCCGGAAAGCTCGGATGCGTGAACAGCACGGGCACGCTGAATCGCTTGATCTCCGGCAGCTGAAAAGATCTGTCCGGGAGTTCCGAGATCAGCTTGAAAACGCTGGCTGCCGATGGATGCGACTGTAACGCATAGTCAAAAGCCGAGCCAAACAGGCTGTCGCGACCGACTTCCGGCAATGCCTGAACAGGCGCGCCGCCGCGAAGCATCTTCCAAAACTGGCGGAGCCGATCGGCAAATACCGAGACCTCCTTGCGCGCTTCGCCGGGATCCTCCTCCGAAAGCACCGATCCATAGCTTGCATCACGTCTCGCGCTGAACAAATAGCTGGCTGCCCATTTCGTCCAGAAATCCTCAAACGCATTTTCATCCAATACCGAGGACTGGTCTTCTGCCTGCACCATCCATTTCTTGAATGCCGTGCCATCAATCGCGAACGGAAGCGGGTCAAATCCCGAAAGCGCCTCTTTGGGCTGCGCCGCACAGACCTGAATCGTATTGTCATTGGCAGGCGCGATGCCTTCATCGCTTTCAAGTTCAGATTTCCGGGTCGCAAGCGCCCTAAGAAGGCTTACAAAACCGTCCTGAAGCTGCTTGTTTTCACGCGCTGATGCTTCCTGTTTATCAAACACACGGCCAAGCGACTGCCAGCAGAGTTCCGACTGTTCAAGCCCATCCACGCATTTGACATCTTTGGCGGATGCATTGCCCAGGTAATCGCGGAGGCCAGACCACATCTTGAGGCGTGTAAGATCCGAATCCCCTGCCTCAAGATGCGAAATCGCGGCCTCAAAAGCCTCGATCACGCTGTCACCGGGATACTCAAAGCACGCCCGTGACAGATCTGAAAGATCGTTATTGGAAAGCGCTTCCACCAAATACGATTTCCACGGCGTTTTTACAGGAACCCGGTCGGGCTGACCAAGCATGATAAAGTTCAAAAACTCTTCTGCGCCCGGATAGCGGAAGGATACGTTATTGAACTGGATCGTATGCTGGCCCGCTTTTACCGGGGTATTTCCCTCGCGCAACGTCTGCGGCACATTCAGATATTCGTCCAGCTTGTCGTAGTACATGTCGTA
>JAFZFY010000310.1 GCA_017555665.1 Pseudomonadota bacterium
GGATGATGAGGATGACTATGACGAGGATGAGGATGACTATGACGAGGATGAGGATGACTATGACGAGGATGAGGATGAGGACTATGATGATGACGACGATGACGAGGGCTATGACGACGAGGACGACGAATAGTTCCGTGATTTTTGTCAGTTAGACGGTTCAGGCGGTCTATTCGACCGCCTGAATTTGTTTTGTCGGGGCTGTTTGGTATGTGATTTTTTATCGGGATACGCTAGAATCGCGTTGGCTTAGATATGCAAATCACTGCATGTCGTGCCTGGATTGACGGAAATAATGGAGTTTGTGATATGCTGAGATGCAAGTGTTGTGGCAATCAGGTCGATGAGAGCGTATATGTTGCTCAGAACGGTATGTGTGATATCTGCTTGCATACATCTATGGGAGGGGATGATCCGATATTGCCGCCGCCATCGGTGGATGTGAAGAATCAGTCGTCAGGGAATGAAGTGCGTCAAAACGATGCCGTGTTTGATCCGGAGAGGTTTGTCGGCAAGCTGATCAGCGACTATCAATTTCCGTCATTTATCACATCTGAGCTCATCTCGTCTGGGGAAGGTTTTTCTTCTGCACAGACATTGTTGCTGAGTGAGACACAAGACCGAGGCGGATGCATGCGTGTCTTTCTGGTGATAATGATACTATTTTTCTCTCCATTTTTGCTTGTCGGTTTTGGTATTATCTGTATGCTCATATACGGTGTCTTTATTGGTCACGTCGGCGGTATTACTGATAGTACGGAGGGAGCAGTTGCGTGTGCAGTCTTTGCTGTGATATGGAATGTAATGGTATATGCGATGTTCATCGGTATTATACGCCATTTTATATCGACAATATGGATTAATTTGAAGGATGATTGTCTTGAATGTTATTACGGTAAAGTGTTTAAGCCTGAGAAAGCTAAAAAGATTCCGTAGCAAAGACTTGATGTTTCGTATGAGGTCAGGCACTCTAGCAAGGGAGGCACTTTCTATGAGATGGTATTGGCACCTTCTATTGGCAAAAAGTTCAAATTTTCGGTGAGAGGGGAAATAGAAGCCAAGTATTGGCAAGACTTTTTGCGATGGTATTGCAGAGAGAAAACCGGTATGTCGTCATCTCACAATTTAGACTGGTGAACGGCGGGGGAGGCTTCGTGGATGAGGCGTTGATGTCTCTCAAGGATGATGCTGCGGATTCAAGGCGATAGGAGCATGGCATGATTAAATGCAGGAATTGTGGCAACTTGATGGAAGAAGCGCTGTATGAGGCGCAGAACGGTCTGTGCGATGTGTGCATGCAAGCCGCATTTGGGGAGAATGATCTGATTCTCAGCCAGGCGCCGAAATCTGAGGCAGAACGAAACGCAGAGGAGGCAGATGCTGAAAAACAGAAGCTGAAGTTTGATCCGAGTGCTTTTGAAGGTAAGAGGTTCAGAGATTATAAATTTCCCGAGTTTATCGAGGAAATGTATCTTGGTGCCGATGATGGGCAGGATCAGGATGTGCTCGTGATCGTAAAGAAACCTCTCAAACCTGAAGATCAGTCGGCGATGACATTGATGTTTATTATGGTGAGCGTCATATTCTCAGCATTGGGCATCGGCATGATCTGGTTGGTCAGCAGCCAGATTCTCGATGGTCGATATTCTTCGACGACAGATATGCTGGTCTTTATTGGGATTGCTTTGTTCATTGCAGGTTTTTGCTTTTTGATGATCAGATTTGGGTATCACATGGTGATTTGTCGCCCGTGGATCACCCTCCATGATCAATATATTCAATGCTATTTGGGCAAAACATATCGCATGGATAAGGGGTTTCGGCTGACGCGGCAATATCTTAGTTTGACATATGAATATCATCCCAAAAATTCAGATTATCATATCGAGCTGACTTCCTCGGAAAGTCGTAAATTTGAGTTCCATGTGACATCCGAGGCAGAAGCTGAATTTTGGAAAGATTTTATTCAATGGTTTGCAAAGCAGAAACGCGAATCATAAGTATGTGTGGAATCCTCATGGCGTTTTCGATTTACTAGGGGTGACGCGTGATGCGCACCCCAGGCTGTGATAAGTCACGCATTTTAACCTTAAATATTTCGTAAACTATTCGGGTGGCAGGCATTTGGGCGGTTCCAATTTATCTTTTTGAAATTTGAAGAGCGCCTTGAGTTTTTCCTTGCCTTCAGCCGTGTTCACGTCTTTTGGACTGATCTCGCCATTATAAAGGGCTTCCATAAAGAGGATATATGCTTCGCCGAGAGCGGTGGTGAGCAGTCCTGCCGTTGCGCCTGAAATCGCGCCGCCTGCAATCGTGCCTGCGCCCGGAACCAGCTTGAGCAGGCTGCCGGCGAGCGTCTTTCCGATCAGCGTGGTGCCGCCCGTGCCGAGCACGGAAGAGACGAATCCCATGAGGATGCTTTTATTGATATTCAGCCCGAAAATGGCTGTGATTGTGGCGATCATCGCGACCTGTGTGGGGATGATGACGGCACAGTCAGCGAGCGGGATCGGTGAAAAACCTTCTCCAAAAGCTGCGGCGGTCGCGGCTGCCACCGCTGCCTGTGCCCTGCGTTTTTTTGATTCAAGCGACGCGATCTGTACATTCTGTAATGTGTTTTGAAGCTCTTCGGGCAAGGCTTCAGCCATGATTCTGATCAGGATATCAAGGCCGTATGATCTGATCACGATCTCGTCGTCGATTTCAAAGTCCGTTGCGAGTACCGGCACGACCTGAATGACATCAAGATTCTCATCGAGGATCCTGTTTTTCATGTCCTGAGCGGCTTTTTTCGAGAACGACTGTGTGAGCACGATAATGACGGGAACCTGGGTGTCTCGATTGTCTTGGGCCAGCGCGCGGAGCCACCGGATCTCTTCGTCTTCGATGCGGTTTGAAGCCGTATTGATGCAGTACCAGATGCAGTGGACCGCCTTGTTGATGTCCCGTGCAGCAAGCCCCTCGCGGATGGTCGCGAGGATCTCGGCCTTGACTTCATCTTGGGCATTTTTGCCGAGTTCAAAGCCCCTTGTGTCGTAGATCGCGAGCGGCACGCCCTCTTTCGTGATGCGGCGCATGTGGTCGGTCACGGGCTTTCCAAGGCCGGTCTGCGCGAGCTGCTCCCTGAAAATGCTGTTGATCAGCGTGCTTTTTCCGACACCGGTTTTTCCGGCGACGATGATGTTGAGCGTGTTCAGGTTATTGACTTTGTCTGCGATCGCCTGAATGCAGGATTCCGCGATTTGATTGATGTCCATGATGCTCTCCAATGCTTCCGCTGTGATGCGCGGCATGGGGATTATACGGTCACGTCCGGCATAATCCAAGCGATTTGCACGTGGGCACGCCTATGCGCTGTCGCGCATACGGCGTGTGTGGGCGCGTCCTATGCGCTGTCGCGCATACGGCCGCGCTTGCTTTTGCCTGTGTGCAAAGGTGTGTGTATGAAAGTGCAAAATTTTGAATTTCGGGAGAAGTGTGGTATATCGGGGCGCGTTGTTGTGATAGGCGACAATGGTGGTGCATGGATGCGCTGTCAGCCTTGGCAGGGAGGCCCGTGGAATGTTGAGTTGGTGTCTGAATGTAGGAATCGTGCTGATCGCGATTGCGGCGATCCTGACATTCGTCTATTTTGGTATTGAGAATCAGGCACCAAAAGTCTCAAGACGTGGCATAAGCGCAGGCAACAAGCGCAGGCGCGTGACAGATGCTGTCCTTCCTGTTTCATATTATGAGAGCGACCAGATCTGTCTGAATATGGATGCGTTTGCCGACCCTGAACTTGGGGGAAGCAATACGGCATTGGAAGGGCAGGCGGGGATCTTTGATATCTCGGCTTTTGAGCAGGATGATGCGGATATCAACGAGATTCTGGAGGAGCCGCCATCCGGGATACCGCCGCTGACACTGGCTTCTTTGCTTGAAGTGCAGCGGTATGAAGAAATGCATTCGCAGGTCATGGAGCGTTCTGAGACGTGTGTGCCCAAGCCCAAGATCATCGGCGACAGTGCCTGTGCCCTGGGCATCCGATATTTCGAGTATCTGCTTGAGCATCATTCGGTGCCGCGTGGAGCCAAGCATCTGACAAACGAGTCGAATATCCTTGTGGCGGAAAACGCGCTGAAGACGGCACGGCAGAGCGCGACGCTTTCGCATGGCGGCGTGGCGCAGCGTATCGGCGAGCGAGCGGTGTGCCTGTTTGAACCGCTCGAAAGCGCCGTGGGCAACGTCGAGAAGGCGGTGGTGCAGCTCCGCGAAGTGTTTGAGAACAAAACGATTTTTATCGTGCTCGCGCGGACTGAGGACGTTCCGGGGGAATTGCTGGCGCATCTCGGCGCAGTGTGCAAGGCCTTTAATGTCTCTAAAAGCAGCATTTATATTGAACAGGCAGACGGCTCATTCTTCAATTACATCGAAGACACCCGGAATTATGTGCCAGATCGCATCAATGTGATGGGACTGACACAGGCGTTTTTCTCGGAACTGCTGGATTACGCGCACGGCGCGTATGACGAAGGCGATCATGAGGCGGTGCTCCGCACCTTGCGGCCGTTGCTCGACCCCCTTTATCGGCGCGTCTGCATGGGGAATGATTTTCCTAAAGTATTGCTCGCGCAGGCATTCAATCTTGTGGGGATGACGGCGCGTGATATCGGCCAGGATATGGACGCGATTCAGTGTTTTGAGCTGTCTTTGCAGCTGCTTCGCGAGATCGTGGATTATGAGGCGATCAAGTCGGTCATGGCTAATCTTGGGATCACGCTTGCGCTCTCGCATCCGGTGACGCTGCCCAAGATCGAGCGCGCGATCCGATGCCTGGAGGATGTGACGCGCCTGAATCCGCGCGATGACGAGGCATGGCTCTATCTCGCGAATTCATTTTTGGAAGAATATCGCCTTAAAAATGCACCGAGCCTGCTCAAGCGCGCCAAACGCGCGTATGACAAGGCATACGAGCTTGCGCCGACAGCCGAGATAGCTTCGTGCCGTGAGGCGCTTGAGCGTCAGATCGGAAATGCGCGACGCATGAGCATGTACAAGACGGATGATAACGCCGTCGTGGCGATTCAGAAGGGGGATGCGAATCGCGCCATAGGGCGAGGTGCCGTCTGAACACGGTGACTGGCATGTATGTTTTGAAGGATCCCTTTGCGTCATGCTTGAATGGCTTATGGCAGTCGTGTGCCGCGATATGGCGTGATACGGCACCCGGACGTATTCATTACGACGATGTGTTTGGCGTTCTGACGGCCGATTATCTAGGGGATCAGACATTTGAGGTTCGATATGCCGGTTATGTGGTGCGGCTTTATCCGGCAGCGTCCGCGTGCGAGATCGAAGTTCCTGACGGCGTGTCGAAATTGCCTGAGGCGTATGTGCGCTCTCGCATTGCGCTCGTATTCTTGCGCTTTTTGAGCGGCTGTGTGCAGCTCCATGCGGGCGGCATCTGTCTGGGGACGGATGTGATCGGGCTGATGGCCAAAAGCGGCGTAGGCAAGTCTACGCTGACCGGCGCATGTCTGGCGTTGAGGGAGGATATCGGCTTCGTCTCGGATGATGTCTTGACCGTGACATCGGCGCATGCGCAGCCGGAAACGGGCGTGCTTCCGAGTGCCTCCTATCTCGCGATGCGCCATGATATGTGGGATGGCGAGTCTTTTGTCGAGGGGCGAGAATCGGCGTTGCGCAAGTCGCAGCTCCTCGTGCGTGAGGCGCGTCGCATGCCGTGTATGGGGCGATTGAAGGCGCTTGTGGTGCTTGAGGAGGGCGTGGGGATTTGCCGTTTGTCAAGCCGCGAAGCGGTGCCGGCGGTGCTGCGACAGCAGTTTTCGCTGTCGGATGCGCCGGCGGGCGTGCGGCGGTATCAGTTCGGCAGGGTGATGTCTGTGCTCAATCGCGTGCCGGTATATCGCATGGGGATATCGCTGAACACGCGTGATGAAGCGCTTGAGCGCGCCGCTGTGCTTGTCGAGACGTTGCGGCTCTGCCATGATTGAGCGGTCGGCTGAGGCGTCATGCGTGACCATGAGAAATATTTGAGAACGGCTGTATATCGGGTCAATGTGTGCTAAATAGGCGCGCTTACGTCGGGGGATTGCCCGCGAAGTGTGGGCGGACGTATGGAGCGCCAGCGAAATAGGCCGCCCGAAGCTGCCGTATGGTGCCGCAGGCACCATAGGCAGCCCCACAAAACTTTACCCATAAAGCAAGCATATCCATGGCATTTTATGTAACGCCGCAATTACAGTTTGAACTCAGCGAGATCGAGGATTGGCGCACGAGTGCCGCGAGCCGGCTCGGCATATCGCGCGATCAGGTCAGGGACTGGCAGATCTATCGAAAGAGCCTGGATGTGCGGCATAAACATCCGCGCTATGTGATGACGCTAATGCTCGAAGTGGGCTCGGATGCGGCACTGATCCGTCAGCTTGAGGCGCGGAAATGCGTGGTCGCGGCACCTCGGATCACGTTTCCGGAGCTTAGTGTGTCGCCTCGGCAGGGTCGTGTGTGTATCGTTGGCGCGGGGCCTTCCGGGCTGTTTGCGGCGCTGACGCTTGCGCAGTATCATATCGCGGCGGATATCTATGAACGCGGCCGAGATGTGAAGGCGCGGACGCGTGATGTGGCGGCGCTGATGAATCGCGCGGTGCTCGATCCGGAGAGCAATATCTGCTTTGGCGAGGGCGGGGCCGGGACATTTTCGGACGGGAAACTGATGACGCGGACGAAGTCACAGTATATTCCGGTCATTCTGGATCAGTTCGTGAAGTTTGGCGCGGATCGTTCGATCGCGTATGAGGCGCATGCGCATATCGGCACGGATCGTCTGTCGCCGATACTTCGCGAGATGCGTGCGTGGCTTGAGGCGCATCAGGTGTCGTATCATTTTGAGACGCGTGTGGAGGATCTTTGGATCGAAGACGGGCGTTGTCGCGGGATTTGCGTGAATGGCGATCGGATTGGGTATGACGCGGTGTTTTTGTGTGTCGGGCATAGCGCGGATGATATGTTCGAGTGTCTGGCGCGTCGCGGTGTGTCGATGGCCTCAAAGCCGCTGGCTGTCGGCTTTCGCGTGGAACATCCGCAGTCGCTGATCAACTCGATTCAGTATGGCAGTTATGCGCGGCACGCGCAGCTGCCTGCGGCAGAGTATGCGGTGCGCTTTAATCATGAGCGATTGCCGAGTGTATTTTCGTTCTGCATGTGTCCAGGGGGGACGGTGGTGCCGTCGCAGACGACGGCAGATGCGCGTGTCGTGAATGGCATGAGCGGCAGCCATCGCAATGGGCGTTATGCGAATTCAGCACTTGTCGTTCAGGTGGGGCCGGAAGATTTCGGCACGGGCGCGCTGGATGGCTTGAAATGGGTGCGGGCGCTTGAGCGGAAAGCGGCAGAAGGCTGTGCGCCGGGCTGTGCGCCGGCGCAGGCGATGCTCGATTTTATGCGTCACAGGCAGTCGTCTGGGCGATTGAAGACGACTTATTCTCCGGGCGTGCAGAATGCTGATCTGCGGAATCTGTTGCCGCCGCGACAGTGCGAGGCAATGCTCGCGGCGTTGCCCGAATTTGACAGGCAGATGCGCGGTTTCGTGACGGCGGATGCGAATTTTATTGGCATTGAGTCGCGCACGAGTTCGCCGGTCCGCATCTTGAGAGACGAGCGATATCAGGCACTGGATATCGCGGGGCTTTATCCGCTTGGCGAGGGTGCCGGCTATGCCGGTGGCATCACGAGCTGTGCGCTCGATGGGCTGAACGCGGCTTTGTGCTATATCGGAAAATGACAGGAAATATATGAGATTTGAGAAGATAGAGATACAGGAAGTCAACCCGGAGCTGATGCTCAGGCATTTTGTAGATATGCCCGGTCAGGGGGAATTGTGCGGTCATGTCAACCTGGACTGGCCGAGTGTGCTTGAGGCGATTGCAGGGCGTTGCCGCAGCGAGATGTCGCGTCATCTCGTGATGCGTTTTCCGCAGCTCGATGAGCCGCTTGTGGTCGCGAGGCGGCTCGCTGAGATCGGACAGCTCACGGAGCTTTACGATGCGTGCGATCCGGTTGTTTCGATACTGGTCAGCGATATCGAGTCGCTTTTGCTTCGTGCGGAGCGTGGCGCGGTATTGAGCGGCGAAGAACTTCTGACAATCGCATCGACGATGGGGACGTTTCACGCCGTGCAGCATTATTTTTCGGTACGCCGTGATGAAGCGCCGCTTTTGTGGGCATACGCCGAAGATATCGCATGTTTTCGCGATCTCGAACGCCGTTTGAAGGCCTCTTTTGATGCCGAAGGGAAGCTGATCGATGATGCCTCGCCGGAACTCGCGAAACTGCGGGAACGGTCGAGACGGCTTGCTGAGAGTTTGCGGACGCGTATTGAGGCGAAACTATTGCAAGCAGACGTGCAGGATGCGATTCAGGATAGCTATTACACGCAGCGCGAAGGGCGTTACGTGCTGCCGGTCAAGGCATCGAGCCGGAGCAAGGTCGATGGCATCGTGCACGCGACGAGCGCGTCTGGGCAGACTGTTTTCGTGGAACCGGCAGAACTCGTCGAGCTGAACAATGCCCTGAGAATGTCTGATTTCGGCATTGAGGCTGAAGAACTTCGCATTTTGCAGATGCTTTCGCAGCTCGTCGGGACACACCGCGAAGTCTTTTTGAGCAATATGCGGCGGTGCCTTTATCTCGATTGCGCCGATGCCGTGGCGCGATTTGGCGTGGACTGCAATTGCCATATTCCGGATCTGAGCGATCGCGAGATCGAGCTTTATCAGGCGCGTCATCCGTTGCTTGCGCTGCGCAAATTCGAGCATCCGGACACGTTGGTCGTCGCGAATGATATCATGCTTCACGAGCCGGCACAGGCGTTCGTGATCAGCGGCGCGAATGCCGGTGGCAAGACGGTCAACCTCAAGACGGTCGGGCTGTTCGCGTTGATGATGAAAGCCGGCATTCCGATTTGTGCGGGGGCATCATCGTGTTTTCCGATTTATCGCAAGGTCTTTGCCGATATCGGGGATGATCAGTCGATTGCGCAGAATATCTCGACATTTTCGGCACATGTGCAGAGCTTGTCCAAAGCGTTGCATGAAGCGGATGACAAATCGCTTTTCCTTTTGGATGAGCCGTTCAGCGGTACAGATCCGGAACACGCATCGCCGCTTGTCATCTCATTGATCGAGTATTTGCATGCGCAGAATGTGGCATCTTTTGTGACGACGCACTTTGAAAATGTGAAGGCGTTTGCGCTTGAAACGGAATGGATCGCCTCAGGCAGCGTGAGTTTTGATCTGGAGCAGATGTGCCCGACATATCACCTTCAGATCGGTCATCCGGGGACGAGCGCGGCTTTTGAGATTGCGGCGCAGCACGGCCTGCCGCAGGCGATTCTTGCATCTGCGCGTGCGCAGTACGATTCAAAGGCGACGAGCAGCCTGGAGCATGCGATTGCGGAACTTGAGCAGCAGCGCGTGCGTCTGGAAGAAGCGCGGCTTGTCGTCGCGCAGACGCAGGAAGAGCTTGACAGGGCAAAGGCAGATGTCGAGGAGCTTCGCGAAAAAATGCGTGCCCAGGTTGCCAAGACGCTCGGTGCGGATATTGAGAGCGTTCAGGAAAATATCCGAAAGATCAAAGCCAGGGTCAACAAGCTGCGCCGCAAGACGTTTACTGCAGAATTCCGGCAT
This sequence comes from Pseudomonadota bacterium, assembly GCA_017555665.1. Classification (GTDB taxonomy): domain Bacteria; phylum Myxococcota_A; class Bradymonadia; order UBA4248; family UBA4248; genus UBA4248. Next base: position 9,687 of record JAFZFY010000310.1, read on the forward strand.
GAGACGGAAGTGCAGGAAGAGATCGACCGCGAGATGAGCCAGCTCGAAGCGGAAGCGCGTAAGGAGAGTGCGCATGTGACCGATTTGACGGCACCTGCGTTCGAACCGATGCCGGAGCGCGAGATCGTGATCGGCAAAAAGGTTCAGATCCGCCAGTATCACAAAAATGCGACGGTTTTGGCGCGTTCGGGCAATCACGTCACATTGCAGCTCGGCATTTTGCAAGTGCATGCCGTGCTTGCCGATATCGGGCGGCCGATTGTCGAGGCCGAGCCTGAACCTACGGCGCGTCAGAAACGCATCAAGAATGCGAAGATCATCGAGATTAAGCATGAAAACAGCGTGCTTGTCGATGAGACGACGCAGCTGCCGATTATGGCGCAGGTCAGTGACAATACGCTGGATCTGCGCGGTCTGACAAGCGAGGATGCGCTCGAACGCACAGAGTTTTTCCTGCAAAGCATGCAGGTTCGCGAACAGGCCATGTGTTACATCATACACGGGCACGGGACGGGTGTTCTGAAGAGCGTGATCA
>JAFZFY010000311.1 GCA_017555665.1 Pseudomonadota bacterium
AAAAATAGACATGGAAGTCCTATCCGTCTGCAAGCTCACTGCTGGACACGCATTCAACGTCATCGCGCCAAGCGCACAGCTCGAAGGCATTATCCGCGGCCCGTCGCGCGACTCGCTCGACCAGATGACCGACCTCATCAAGAATTGCGCAGCCGCCATTGACCTCCAGTTCGGCACACACACGGCTGTCGAAAGCTATTACGGCGCGCTTCCTGTCATCAACGACCGCGATATGACGCGTATCGCCCGCGAGTGCTGGAAAGATGTCGGCATCGAGGTAAAAATGAACCTCGCGAGCGAGGATTTTTCCTATTTTTCCACAAAGATCCCGGCCTTCTTTGCCATGATGGGCATACGCCCTGCCGACAAAACCTCACTCCCGCCCGCGCATGCCGAAGACTTCTATCTCGACGAAGACTCGCTCCTTCCGGCCGTCGAAGCCATGCATGCCCTCCTGATCGCGCTTGACAATTCACTGCAAAAATGATTTCCCAGTACGCACATCAACTACAGTTTTTTATCCCTCTAAAGACTGCGCTGCGCCTTTATTTTAGCCACGGGCAAAGGCCTGTGACATGCACGCGCCTTTTATCCCGAAGACGATCCATGCAGAGCCGCAGAGGGGGTAGCGGCGTATGCGCGCAGCCTGCGGGCGGCCGACCGCAGGCGAGCACATAGACGCGAAGGGGGACACTTCCCCCACCCCCAAAAAATTCTGAAAGCCTGCACAGAGCAAAAGGAATCCCGACATGCCCCCCAGAAAACCGCAAAATAACGAAAATCAAGCCGACAACGCCCTCAAGATCCCCCAGAATTTCGAAGCCGAGCTCTCCGTGCTCGGAAGCATGCTGCTCGACAACAAAGTCATCGACCTCGTCAACGAGATCATCCAGCCCGAAGATTTTTACAACGAGCTCAACAAGCAGATCTACATCGCGATGCAGGCGCTCCACAAAGACAACAAGCCGGTCGATATCGCCACACTGTACGCGCGAACGCTCAACCTCAAGCAGCTCGATGACGCCGGCGGCATCAGCTACCTGACGAACCTGACCCAACGGCTGCCTTCGCCCCAGAATGTCGAGAGATATGCCAAAATTGTGAAGGACACGGCACTGCTCCGTTCCGTCATTGATATCTCGGAACGCGCGCGTGTCCAGGCTCAGCTCCCGATCGAGTCCGTGACCGACTTCATCAACGACCTCAACCAACAGGTCTTCAAGCTCACGATCGAGGACGCAAACCGCGCCTATTACACGGCCAGCGAGGTCATGAAATCGACGTTTGAGCTGCTCGATGAACTGCATAACAACAGGGATCAGCTGCCCGGCATCAGCTCCGGCTTCCGAGCTTACGATGCCATGACAGCCGGCTTCAAACCCGGCACACTGACGATCCTCGCAGCGCGTCCTGCCATGGGAAAGACCGCGCTCGCCCTCAATTTCCTCGCCAATGCGGCGATCGACAAACGCGTGCCTTCTGCCTTTTTCTCGCTCGAAATGACAAAAGAAGAGCTCGGAAACAGGCTTCTGACATCGCGTGCGCGTGTCAAAGGCGAATCGATGCGCACGGGCAACCTGAACGATCAGGAGTGGAACCGCATCCTTCAGAGCATGGAAGATATCATGCGCGCGCCGATATTCGTCGATGAAACGCCTGCCATCTCGATCACCAAACTCGCGGCCAAAGCACGCAGGCTCAAGGCCGAGAACAACCTGGGGCTCATCGTCATCGACTACCTCCAGCTCATGACCGGCTCCACCTACACGCCCTCGCGAGAGCAGGAGATCTCCGAAATCAGCCGCTCCCTCAAAGGTCTCTCCAAAGAGCTCAAGCTCCCCATCATCGCGCTCGCGCAGCTCAACCGTGGCGTCGAATCCAGACCCAACAAGCGCCCAATGCTCCAGGACCTCCGCGAATCTGGCGCTATCGAACAGGGTGCCGACGTCATCAACTTCATCTATCGAGATGACTACTACAACGAAAAATCGGAAGAACCTGGCATTTCCGAGATCATCATCGCCAAGCAACGAAGCGGCAAGACCGGCACGGTTAAGCTCAAATGGCTCGGACAATACGTGCTCTTCGAAAATCCCCCGGAAGATCCCGACAGCGTTTATTGACCCTTTGACGCAAAAACACTTGATAAAACCAGAAAAGTCGTTAGAAGTCTCGCCCCCGATAAGTATCTTTACTTATCCCAGCATCTTTACCACCTAAGGATAACGAAATGGGCGAGATTTCGCTTGAGATATTTGCACAGGCAGAACTACCAACGCAATTCGGAACGTTTACGATCGTTGCATTCTGCCGGGAAAATGAACGTATCGACGATGTCGCGATCATACGCGGCGACCTTCGCAACAAAGAAAACGTCCCCACGCGGCTGCACTCCGAGTGTCTGACCGGCGATGTTTTCCACTCGCTTCGGTGCGACTGCCGGCAGCAGCTCGAAGCCGCACAGCGCCATTTTGCCGAACTTCCCGAAGCGCTGATCCTCTATATGCGGCAAGAAGGCCGAGGCATCGGGCTCGCAAACAAGATTGCGGCCTATCATCTCCAGGAACAGGGGCTTGACACGGTGGACGCGAACGTTCACCTCGGATTTGACGACGACTTGCGTTCATACGATGTCGCGGCTGCCATGATTCGCGCACTCGGCGTAAAATCGATCGATCTATACACGAACAACCCTCGAAAAATAGAGGGTCTCAAGTCGTGCAATATCGTCGTATCCGGAAGAGAGCCCATCATCATCGAGCCAAATGAATTCAATGACCGTTATCTGCGCACAAAGCAGATCCGAAGCGGCCATCTCCTGAACTTCGATTCTTAGACCCAATCTCGCCCTCTGAACCGCACCAGGCTTTGCGTGTTCCAGAGGGCTTTTCAATAGGCATTGTTCTACAAACGCGGAGATACCAGACACAAGACACCCAGCCCCTTTTCGTCACAGTGACGCGTGGATGCCTGTAAAGGCCCGATAAACATATCCTCGGCCGTAGAACATCGCTTTTCATTAGAACAGGGAGATTTGCTCATGTCACTCACTATTGCTGATCTGCATAAAAAAATGGAACAGGGCGAAAAAATCACCATGGTCACGACGTATGATGCGACCTTTGCGCGCCTCGTCGAGGCGGCAGGCATCGACATGATCCTGATCGGTGACAGCCTCGGAAACGTCATGCAGGGACGCGGCAGCACGCTCGCTGTCACGCTTGATGACGTGATCTACCATGCCCAGTGCGTCATGCGCGGGTGCACCACGCCTTTTGTCGTGACCGACATGCCATTCGGGAGCTACCAGGCATCCGATGAAGACGGAGTCCGCGCAGGCATCCGCATCCTCAAGGAAACCGGCTGCCATGCCGTCAAGCTCGAAGGCGGCATGCGTTGCGTGCCGCTCGTCAAAAGGCTCGTAGATGCCGGCGTGCCCGTCATGGGGCATCTCGGACTCACGCCGCAATCGGTCAACACGCTGTCCGGCTATCACGTCCAGGGAAAGGCCGACAAAGATGCCGAAACGCTCTTCAATGACGCGCTCGCACTCGAAAAAGCCGGCGCATTCTCGCTCGTTCTCGAATGCGTGCCACGAGCGCTCGCAATGCGCGTACAGAATGCCCTCTCTATCCCCGTCATCG
>JAFZFY010000312.1 GCA_017555665.1 Pseudomonadota bacterium
GAATTCTTCGAAAAGATACAACCAAATCTCAAACAAATCAAGGAAAGGATCAATAGACTTAATTTAGATGTTGGCTTATGTGTTGTTGTAGAAAAAGAATGTGCTGAAGATGACTATTCATTAACTGTCAGCAAGGAAATGATACATTTTTTAAATGAAATTAATGCATCGCTAGAATTTGATTTATATATTGAGCCATAGCTGCCTGGCGTCTCCATGAGCCCCGGCAAGGTCTATCGCTCGATCATCAAGGTCGCTCAGCGCCAGGTCCAGCATCCGCGCAAATCGGTGAAGTAAATCATTCGATTTCACAGGTAGAGCCGTGTTCCGTGACACGGCTCTATTCTGATATCCAATCTCCCAAATTAATTGAGCATTCTCGCAGGTGTCGTCGTATCCCCAAGCCTTAATTATATACAGGCATACACGTCGCCTTTTAGCCCGCAGGTCTGTCCGCTATCGCATGTGATGTGGATCAGCCCTTCTGTCTCATGGCAATAGTTATATCCGTCACCTGCGCAAATGCCTTGAAAATCGATATCGCCGCATTCATGGTAGCATTCAGCAAAAGGATTGGTGTAGGCCTCTTTAACCATGCATTGAGTTGCGCAAATTTCTTCCTCGACGACACCATTGTTGTTGCAATAAATCACTCTATTGCCCTCGCAGATGCCGTCATAAGTGATGTGCTCTGGGCACTTCTGACCGACTGTATAGGACGGCGTATCGGCATTGGGATCGCCGCAGCCGATTGATGCGGCCGAAACTGCCAGCGATAGTATAACCATATAAAAAGAGTGTATGGATTTCACTTTATTTTTCTCCGATTTGTGTATGAATGAGTTTAAGCAAACATCATAGAGGTATTTGCTCATATATGCCATTGACATTATTCCTCATTGAGCTGCAGTTTGTCAATGATGCATGGCAGTGAGATTGGAAGCGAGCTGAATAATAACCAATCACAGAAAAACTGTTGACAAATATAAACATTCCATATTATGTGTTACAGTCTCTCTGCTTTAGGGAGGTTTGTTTCGCATATCCTTTTTTGTATGGAGTGTAGCTATGAAAAAGTTACTGTTCTTGTCCGGTCTCGCGATGCTTCTTGCTATGAGCAGCTGTGCCAAAAAAGATGCTGAAGCCCCCAAAACTGATGATGCCGCAGCTGCCCAGGAAGCTGAAAAGGCTGATGCCCCCAAGGATTTGACGCCGCAGCAGATGGCTGATTCCGTGGAATTCACGGTCGATGGCCTCAAGACCCTCTTCAAGAACAATCCTCTGACCGCCGACGAGTATGAGGCCTATATGCTTTCATACGCCAAGTGCGAATTTAAAGAAAATAACGGTTTTTATAATTACAAAGATTGCCCTGCCAAACAGCTTGCGCTTTCAAACGGTGTTCCCGGCATTGCCCCCAAAGAGATGTTCTCTGTGCTGTCTCGGCTCATCAAGCATGAAAATGCAATCGTTCGTGATCGCGCCTACGATGAGCTGTATTTTGGTGAAGATACGATTGCCACGATTATGGCGGCGCTCAAAGAAGAGAAAGATCCCAAAGTCGAGCTTACTTTCTTTGTGCGCTTGTGTTCGAGCTCACTGCTCACGAATCCTGAAGTGGCGCCCTATATCAAGTCCAGGCTCAAAGGCGATGATGCGAATTTCCGCATGCAATTCTTCTATAATGCCATGCCGAAGAATGTCAAAGACGATCCGGAATATGTCACCATCATTTCTGACATGTGCCAGAATGATCCCGATGAGGAAGTTAAGGGAAAAGCATGCGAACGACTTCCACAGTTCCAGGCTCAGGAATAGTCGTTCATCTCGTTTGAATCTCGTATGAACGAAAGCCCCCGTTTCTGGTATAAGAGATGGGGGCTTTGGGGAAGTGATTGCGTATCAGAGGTGACGATGCGCGTGTCGTGTTATTACCACATAGTGTGGGGTTGCAGTGAAAGGAGGAACTTATATGGCTGCATATTCTGAGTATAAGGTTGAGGTAATCCAAGATGGCGGATGTTCGACGCTTCTATTTGGAAGTGGGAATATCCCCGTTGAAAAAATGCAAAACGTTATCAACAAATATGCCAAAGACGGCTGGACAATGGTATTTCAGCTTGTCGAAACTCGGCGGTTTTTGCTTTTTTGGTCCAGACAGGCTGTATTGATTACATTTGCAAGATAGATTTTGTGAACACACCTATAATCAACAGAATTATCATTGCATTAATACGATGCTATCAGAACAGGGGTGGTGGCAACCGATATTTTGTTGATTGTAATTTTGAGCCATCCTGTTCTGAATATGCGCGTCAAGCATTTACCAAGTATCCGTTTGGAAAAGCGATGCGTTTGACCATAAACCGAATCAAACGTTGTAATGATCCGAATTGTTGGCCAAGAAAAAAAGATCCATTGCCATAATTTGTTCAATTTGGGAACTTGAAAGTGCCAATATTATTATGTTGCAATATTTGCATTTCCCTATGAAAAAACAAACCAAAATCCTCCTTGCCCTGTCCTTGCTGGCTTTCTGTTTGATCCTGCCGGGGTTATATAATGCCTTGAAAATTGTTCCTTACAGCGTAAATGCAGAAGGCATCACTCAGGCGATTCGCATTGCGCTGGTGACGGATCTGCACTCCTGCGATTACGGAGATGGGCAGCGGGATCTTTTGGATGTTTTGGATGCGCAAGCACCGGATTTAGTTCTGCTGGGTGGGGATATCTTTGATGACGAACTGCCGGACGATAATACTCTTGCTTTTCTTCAAGGAATTGGTGGGCGGTATCCGAGTTATTATGTGACCGGAAATCATGAGTACAGGAGCGGAAAAGAAGGCTTTGCGCAGAAAATGGCTGCTCTGGAAAAATGGGGAATCGTCCGTCTCAGTGGTGAGATGGCCACGGTAAATATCAAAGGATCGCGTCTGAACATCTGCGGCGTGGATGATGCGTATGCGTGGCGGCACGAGAGCCCTTACCTTGAACATCCGGAAGGCAGTTTTGAAGCACAGATTGCAAAGGTCGGAGCCTTGCCGAAGAATGGGGCGTACACCATTCTGTTAATCCATCGCCCGGAGTATCTGGACGTTTACAGCCGATATGATTTCGACCTTGTGCTGGCTGGCCACACGCACGGCGGGATGTGGCGTATTCCCGGTGTGCTCAATGGCCTTTATGCGAACAGTTTTTATGAGCATAGCCCAAACCATGGGCTGTTCCCTGCTTTGGCAGGGGGCCAGTATGAGCAGAATGGCACGACGATGATCGTCAGTCGCGGTTTGGCTCGGGAATCCACGCGTGTGCCGCGCATATATAACCGGCCTGAACTGGTCATTATAGATTTGATACCGAAGTGATGTGGTGTGTACCTGGTGTGGGTATAAAGGTGGCCCGATGCAATCCCCAAATGAGGAAATCGATGGATAGCTCGCTCAAGCAAGGTCAAGAGTTTCAGGTGAATGCGTGCTGTTCATGTGCCGGAATTTTCACATCAAGGGCTCGATGTTTGCGGATGGGGAATCCTCGCGTAAAGAGAAGGCTACGTTCTATGACCGTGGATATGGATTTGGTGTTTTTCTAAGGCTGCGGGATTCTAAGGAACTTATTTCGCCTACGCGGTGGGCGGCAGTGGCGTGTGATTGTGAACGCCCCCTACAACCCTCGCACGATTTTGTGCATGACCGGGATGCCCGAACGTTTCACCGTCTTTGGTTCGACGTTCGGCTGCCGACATCGTGTCGGCTGTACTGAAGATGATTTGTATGACATAGAATACGCCGATGTTTGCGAGGACGATATCCACGCTTGCAGAGCAGAGCCAAAGAGAACGCTGCTTGCATCGGGGATGTGCTGACTTATATATCCATGCTAGTGGGATAGAGCCCAAAAGAAAAGCCGCAGCGTATTGCCAAAGGCAATAGCTGCGGCCTGCGAGCTGTATGGTCGGCTGTTGCCGGCCATAAGCGAGCGTTCAATGATTAGATAAGATTTTCGAGCCAATAAAGCTGAGCATCGATGGTATCGGCTACGGCTGCGGGCTGATCAGCAAGGTCAGGCTGTGTAAACGGGTTGCCGATTTCTTTATGTTTCCAGGGTACCCATGTCTGTTTAAACCATCCCCAATCGATATCAGTTCCTGTGCTGGGAGGCGTGGTGCCATTATAAGCAGAAAACGTGCGGACACCCGTTGCCGGAACGACCTCTTGACCGCCGGCAATATGATAAATATGTAGATTTGAGTGGTTGGGGAACTGAGCGTTCATATTGACATTCCAGCCACCGTAATATGTACCGGATGGGGCAACTGGGTTCTTGATTTTGGTCGTGCCCACGCCAAGCTCATCCCCTTTGTTACAAACGCCATCATAGGATGAAACATAAATATTGATATTATTATAAGCAGGTATAGCGCGCAGTTCCTGTGCGATGAGCGTGACGAGGCAGCCGCCGCGCGAACTGCCGGCGAGTACGACATTTTCGGTATCAGAAGTAATCTGGGATTTAATCCAGTTTACAAAGCCCTGAACGAGACGTTCTCGCTTTGCGCTCGAAAGTGTATAATCGAAGTTATTGTCTGTCGCGACAGCAAACCATGCATTGGGGAACCAATTATAGGATTTGATTTTCATCGCCATGGAGCGCCCGTCGAGAGAAAGTCCCGTGCACTGGACATCTCCACAATTCTTATCCCAGTCGGCTGCCTGACCGGTCACGCCATTGGCATGACCGCTGCTTGACTGCTTCTGACCTGCCGTCATAAAGATGACGTTTTTATGAATGGATGGCTCGGCAATTTTTGCGATGCGCACATTGTAGAGCACGCTTGTGTCGGCGTTAGAAACGTTAAATGCGTTGAATTCGGGAACGATTTCTTTTTTGCCCCAGAAATTGACCTTTTTGGCCACGCGTTTGGCGACAAGACCATTCATGGTGTTTCCGGAAGGATAAACGGGCTGACCGGGAATGAGGGCGGCGCTTTGCTGATCGAGGTCAGTCTCGACATCATCCATCGCATCCGTGTCACCGCAAGCCACTGCGGTCATCAACGGCAGGCAAGCCAAAAGAGGGAAAGCGAATTTCTTCATAAAACACCTCAATGCATTGAAAACATTTGAGTTACAGAAATGACAACCTCAAGCGCAGTCAGATGGCTGTGCGAAAAACGACGCGATTATTGTAACACTATTTTTATTTTGTGGCAAAACTCTAATTGACTATGGAAGCTTAAGGTTAAAAATCTCTGTCAGCTGCTTGGGGGCACGTGAACGCTTGCACGCGATTGAGCGCAGCAGCATGTCTCTATACCTTGCAAGGCTTCTCGCACGAGTGCGATAGACCATCCCTAACCCACGTAAGGCTTCTCGCACGAGTGCGATAAACCATCCCTACCCCATGGAAGGCTTCTCGCACGAGTGCGATAGACCATCCCTAACCCATGTAAGGCTTCTCGCACGAGTGCAATAGACCATCCCTACCCCATGGAAGGCTTCTCGCACGAGTGCAATAGACCATCCACACCCCATGTAAGGTTTCTTGCATGATTGTGATAGACCATCCCTAACCCATGTAAGGCTTCTCGCACGAGTGCAATAGACCATCCCTACCCCATAGAAAGCTTCTCGCACGAGTGCAATAGACCATCCACACCTTATGAACGGCATACCGCAACAATGTGATAAACAATCAGTGAATCTGCTAGCAGAGTCATGTAACCTATGATAGTATTTCCTCAAGCTGTCCGACAGTGATTAACTTTTACAAAGGATGTCAATCATGAAGAAAATCAAGTCAATTTCTCTTGTGAATTTTACCAATCACGCCCTTGTTAGCTTTTGCGCAGAGGTTGAAAGCCACATCAAAACCTCTCTGCCAGTTGAAAACGCCGCGCTGTGCGGTGACTTTAGCGCGAGCCTTAGTGTGTTCAAGGACATGCTATCATCGAGTGTCGAGACGTTCAACGAGGCAATTCTGGAAGCTGATAAGAAGGCTGATGGCGCATGGGTTGCCATTAACACTTTGCTCAACCTCAATGTGAATCACTATGACGGTGCAGTCTGCGAAGCAGCGCGCACGGTATTGGACGTTTTCGACAACATTCCTAACCCGACGCGGCTTCCCTACGCCGAGGAATATGCTCGCCTTGCATCACTCTTGACTCAGCTTTCTGCCATTCCCGAAGAAACCCTCAAGACTGCGATGGTTGACGGCTGGATTGATGAACTGCGCCGTCGTGTGGATGCATTTAATGAACTGCGCAAGACCAAGACACAAACGCGCTCTGAAATTGAAACCGGTGCATCCAAGAAAGCACGCCAAGCTCTCATCGATGCTTATCGCGATTTGGTTGATACTTTGAATGCCATGCAGCTTATTTCCAAATCAGATGCCTTCGAACGCATCGCGCAATACATCAATGAGCTGATCGATGCCAACCGCGCAACAATGAAGGCAAAGAAGACGACGAGGAAGGGAGGGAAAGAGGATGAGGGAACAGCGGTGGACGCCGCTAAATAGCGGGTTGACTTGTTTAAACAGTACCTTACAATCCTCAAACCACAGACGTTCGGAGGGTGGCGATTATGGTTAAGCTAAAGAGAGCTGTAAGCGCTAGTAAATATAATGAAAAGTTTGATAATAGTGATAATGCTATAAAAGACAGTGATACATCTATCCATAAACACAGCAATCAGTCCGAAAATATAGACTGCACATTGGAACAGTACCAGGAATTCGTTAAAAATCACCCAGAATATACAGTTATTGATAATGGAGATGGAATTTATGACTTTATTATCATATAGATGCAATACGAATGATATTCAGCTGTGTAATGAAATCTTTATTGATAATCATGTGTTGCAAAAACGTAATGTATATGCTGGCTGGAATGAGCCAGCTAGACCCAACGCATGGAAATTACAGATGAAATTAAATGCTATGATATTGACGTTGATAAGAATAAAAATTAAAAGATAAAATCAAAAAAGCTGATAGAAATACAACTAAACAGGTTTCTATTAAACTAACGGATTATATTGATGGTAGTAGTAAGTGTTATAAGTTTAAATTAGAATGACTGGCGTATCGCGCAGCGATAGCCGGGCGCAAAGGCGCGTATCGGCAACGCCGATAGCGCCGGAAGCCGAGCGTGACGCGCGGTGACGTGTCGTGGAGACTGTGAAATAAGTGGCGTTTTGGGACAAAACGCCACTTTTTTCTAAGGTAATGTGGATCATTTCAATTGACGTAGCCTTGCTTCATTGCGAAAATCTGATGGGTTTGCCTTGAAGGAGGATGCAA
>JAFZFY010000313.1 GCA_017555665.1 Pseudomonadota bacterium
CGGCAATGGCGAGCAGGATCACGCCGACGACGGCCACGTAGACCCACCAGTGCAGGCTGATCCAGAAGTTCTGTGTTTGACTGAAGAAGATGATCGCGATGGCGAGGATGCCCGTGATGAGATATCGGTTGAGCTTTGTGTGCAGGGCGACGAGGATGGCGGCAACTGCGAGCACTGTCGCCGTGATGGCGTGGAACAGGACGTGATCGCTGGGGATCAGATAGAGCATGGGGAGGCCGATAAGTGCCGAAACGCTGCAGATGTCATGCGAGGGTTGGCGGAATTTCCAGACGCGCCAGGAGACGAGATAGGCCGTCGTGAGCGGTATCAGGAAGATGAGTTCCGGCCGTATCATGACCGGCAGCCAGGACGATTCCGGCAGGATCAGGATCTTGATGGTCGTGGCGACGGCGATGATGCCGGTGGACAGGGTGATGAGGATGCGGTCGTGGTCGCACTTGCCATGCTCGCGCAGGTATTGGAGCAGGTTGAGTGCCACGATGAGTACGCCCGCGAGATGCGCGATGTGATAGGGATCGTGTCGGACAAGGAGGAGCGGTAAGGTGGCAAGTGCCCATACGGCGCGCAGATGGGTGTACCCGGTGCGCTTGAAGCCGTCTGCGAACGCGAGTGCTGCCGTGATGATGGCGGTCGCGATCCACAGGAAATAGTCGGGTTCGGCTGTTTCGAGATGTATCCAGCCTCTATCGAGCACGGCGTAGAGGCCTGCAAAGACCGCGATCGCGGCGAATGCGCCGTATTTGCGCTGTTCGCGATGGCTGAAACAGGCGGTGCCGATGAGGCCGGCCGTGAGGAGCATCAGGCGTATTGCGAGGTTGGTTTCCCAAGTGACGATGAGATAGAGGGTCGCGCAGGCGGCGGTCAGTTCGAAATCGACGGCTGTCACAAGGCGGTATGGGCGCGTTTCCTTTTTGCCCATTGTGAGGTGTTCGGCGAGTACGGCGAGTGCGCACAAGAGGGCAACGGAGGAGAAGGCGAGCGTCTGGATCGCATTTTGGGTTTCGTAGGTTATGCCGAAGATGGCGTGCAGGTTCAGGATGACGAGCGCGACGATGCCAAAGACGAGCGCGCTGCCGATGGCGGCTGCGATCGTCTGGTCTTTGGGGCTTTGAAGGGCCGCGCTGCGGCGGTCATCGAGGATGGTCAGCGCGAACGCCGGAAGGAGCAGTACGGCGGCAATGCGGATGTTTGGATCGATCTGGACGAGCGACATCACGGTAAAGAGCGCGATGGCGGCTCGCAGGCGGATATGCGGTGCGTCGGCGAAGGCGATCTGCTTGCGGAACGTGTAGAACAGGATGAATGCTGCATAGCCTGCGGTCACTAGCCAGGTCGCGATCGTAAACGGGTTGTTCGGGGCTTTTTCCACGGATACGGCGATCCAGGAGAGGGCCTGGTCGTGAAGCGTGATGCTCGTGATCAGGTATGAAATGCCGGTCAGGAACGCGGCGGCACTCAGGCGAAGTTTGCTCAGGTTTGGGCAGAGCGGCGATTTGGGCTCATGGAGTAGGATGACTGCCAAGAGGAGCATATCTGTCGGCAGGATGTAATACTTGAGATCCGTTGCGGGTATCGCATCGTTGAGAAGCGAGAGCAGGAGCGGGAATATCCAGAGGATGGCGCATGTTGCGGCGACATGGGCGCCGACGGCGATGTTCTTGTCCGCGTGCTGGATGGCTTTTTTGCGCTCGATGACTGCCAGTGCGAATGCGGGGAACAGGAAGAACAGCTGGTTGGTCTCGCTGAGGAGGATGAAACGCTGATTGGTCTGGAATAAGTTCCGAAGGCCGGGCGTGAGATTATGATAATCTCTGAGGTAGATCTGTGCGAGTGCCAGAACGATAAAGACCGAGAATGCGATGATGCGGCGGATGTGCGGCGCATCGGCGCATGCGACGCGCTTGCGGAAGGTATAGAACAGAATGAGCGTGACATAGCCGATGGCCATGAACCAGGGCATGGCGATGGGCAGGCTGTCTGCCATATCGAGAAGCGCGTTGCTCGCGGTGATGTAGGAAATTGCGAGCAGAATCATGCTGCTCACGAGCCGCATGGGGCTCAGATCGGGGCAGAGCGGCGATTTGGGTTCATGCAGCATGATCACCGCAAGGAGAAGCATATCTGCCGGCATGATGTAGGGGCTGAGCACTGCTGCAGGAAGCAGGAAATCGAGGATTGCGAGCAGGAGCGGGAATATCCAGAGGATGATGCCGATGGCGGCGACGTGTGTGCCGATTGCCATGGTCTTGTCGTCGCGCAGGATGGCTCTTTTGCGCTCGATGAGCGCAAGCGCGCATGCGGGCAGCAGGAAGAGCAGCTGGTTGAACTCGAACAGTTGCAGCATTTCGATGGCTTGATTGTGGTAAGCGCCCTTGATAATGATGGATTGCGCGATTGCCAGACAGATGAAGATCGGGAAGATGGTGAACTGTCGCGCTCTTTGCGAGCCGATATGGAAGCGCTCGGGGATGAGCGCGAGTGATAGAAGGCCTACTGAAAATATTGCATTGCTCCAGGTAATGACTGCCTTGGCATGCGGGGCGTTGCTGTAACAGAATAAGATAAAGATGAAGCTCGCGACGAGGGCTAGGCATGCATCTGTGCCATAAGTGGTTACAGGACGGAGCTTTGCTTTGGCGATTTGAATGATATCGTCGGTATCTGCTGTCGCGTCTGTTTTGGCATTTTCCGTCGCCGTATTCTGGGCATCTGCGGCATTTTCCGTCGCCGTATTCTGGGCATCTGCGGCGTTTTCCGTCGCCGTATTCTGGGCATCTGCGGTTTCAGCGGTCGCCGTGGCGGTTGTTCTATATCTCAGGATCAGGCGTGCACCGAGAATGAGGAACAGGAGCGCGGGGAGGACAAGCGCGCCACATCGGATGAGGTCAGCGTGTGCGTAATCATAAATGCGGTAGCTGTAGCCTGCGGTCATGGTGAGCCAGACGATCAGGATGCCGGCGGCCTGAAGTGTGACGGGAATTGCGCCTGGGGTTTTGCCGTGTTTGCGCGCGCATAAGGCGGTCGCGGCTGCCGAGGCGCATTGGACGGTGCTGCAGATGTAGAGAGCTGCAGGGGCGTTGTCGCACAGTTTGATGCTGAAAAGCAGTGCCGCCCATGTGAGCACAGCAGGAATCGCGATATCGATAAAGCGATGATGCGCCTGATAGGATTGGAAGTGCATGAGGCCGGCGATCAGGAGCGCGAACGTCACCATCAGGATCTGGTGGAGCTGGGACGCGAGTGCAGGCGAAGCGAATGCCGAGAGTAGCGTGAATATGAGGAAGAGTACGAGCGCATGTTTGCGCAGCTTGGACGGCATCTCCTTTTGACTCAGCGAGACATAGATCAGGCCGGCGGTCGAGACGAGCGCCGGGATGAAGAAGAACATAGCCGCCGAGTCGAATATCGATGCCGAAAGCGCGATCAGGAAGGTATAGGCCAGCACGGTGCCCAATATCGGGAACAGGGGAGTCTTGAAAATGCGATAGCCGAGGAATATGCCGCACGAAAGGATGAGTGTGGGCAGCAAGAACATAGTGGCGACGCGGGCATCTCCTATGGGCAACAGCCCGAATAGTTCGGCGGCGCTCACGGCTGTACCCAGGGCGGCGATACTCAGGATATAGAATGCTTTGGCAGAGTTGATGATCTTTAGCTTGTAATGCGAGAGCCAGAATGCCCCAAAGAAGATCAGGCTGAAGCTGCTGACTGCGAGGAGTTTTCCGACATTCGAGAATGTTCCCCAGTTTGAATAGATCCCGGCGATGCCAGCCGTGCACATCAGGATGACGGCGACTGCGAGAATGGCTGGAATCGGGATGAGAGTCGCGGCGGGTGAGTTTTCTTCCGCGAGGTCAACCGATGTGCGCGCGGCGAGTGCTTCTGGTTGTGTATCGATTTCTGCACTGGTCTCTGGGGCATCATTGATTTCAGGCTGGCTTTGCGTGGATTTGGCGGCGTGTTCTGGCCGCTGTGCATTTGCATCCGGCGGTTCGTTTGTCGTTTCTTCTTCGTTCGCCGCATCGCCTTTTGTCTCGGCTTGTGCGTTTGCCGCTTCGCCTTTTGTCTCGGCTTGTGCGTTTGCCGCATCGCCTTTTGTCTCGGCTTGTGCGTTCGCTGCTTCGCCTTTTGTCTCGGCTTGTGCGTTTGCCGCATC
>JAFZFY010000314.1 GCA_017555665.1 Pseudomonadota bacterium
GAATGCTCACGAAATGCACACCGTTATGTCTGTATTCATGATACGCCTGATCGCCGGGGACGATGTGCCCGGATTTCAGAAGGTAATCATGGGTACGCAGTAGAGATATATGGCAATTTTTGTCATTCCGGCCGTTTTTTTATTCTACAGTCAGCCCATAGGCGTTTTGTGAATGCGGGACAGACTGTAGGCAAATAGGCAGTAGGCAAATAGGCAGTAGTAAGCTTGCAATTCAATACTGCTAATAAATAATAGGTTAGCTATCCTTCGGAAAACACATAAGCTCCGAACTGTTATGTATAAATCTGTCTTTCAATATATCGCGCAGAAAATAAACCAGATGTAATATCAGACCTGTGTTTGAAAAGTGGGAGTGTCTTGCATTGTTATTTAGTCAGTGGTCTGGTTGGTATGAGGTATTTCCCTCTTTAAAATAATAGCCCTTATTTTATGTACGCGAATTCAACTTGCCATTTTCATTCTTATAATTTCGAATTTCAACACCATCATATTGCTAATTCACAAGATAATATCTGTTATGATACCATCCTTTGCTGGAGGAATACATTGTGCTCCGTGATGATTGAGTGTCTGCCCCAATAACACAAAAGCCGAAGGACGATGTTTGGCGACCATGAGCTCTGGGCTTCCACCAGGATCAGCTGATCGCCCACATTAAACCTCAGATCGTTTAGGGATGCTCCGCAAGGATGCACCGACATGTGACAGATTTCAGGTCTTTCACGGTCGTTGTTTATCTTCGGGACGCAATACTTGATACAGCTCAAGCAGATACTCGGGAATCGAGAACAAATCCGTAAATACGCTGTCCTTTGCGATGTGCTTGATTTTACTTCGTTAGCCCGTTGCCGCCGCTATAGCGGCGCACTGGACAAATGTCGGGCCAAATCACGACAAATTATTGCGCTTCGCTGGGGTGCGGTGTTGCAGTTGAACTGGAACCCAAAAAGTGATTTTCATGTGGGGGAAATGCAAGTATAGTGACTCAGTTCGTGTGTCGTTGCATGTGCAAACGGCTTTTTTAAGGTTGCCCCTAAGGGGCTATGTCGTGTGCGTTTTCAAAGGAGACAAGAATGGACAATCTGAATTACTGGCTTATTGAAATGAACGCTAAGGTTTGGAATATCGCGGATGCCAAGCTTGGCGACAGGCAGACGATGGATTCGAGGCGTACCAACAGTGATGGCTCTGTGGGCGCGCTCGTGCCTCTCCTCGGTGAAATGAAAGTTGGCGAACTCATTCTGGTTTTTGAGGCCGCGCCTGTCAGCCATATCGCCCGCATTCTCGTTGTCACCAATGAGCGTGAACAGATCACCGATGATGAGCCCAAGAAGATCGTATATCGCGATCTCGTCTTCAAGGTTGTGGCTGATATCCCTGCCGTTACTCTCGACGCGCTGAGGGAAAAAATGCCCGATCTCCACAAACGCATCGCGTCTGCGGCCGCCATTCACAAACTCTCGGCAGAAGAATTCCAGGGTGTGCTCAAGCTCGCCTATGCCGGCTGATCGCCACTCTGTTCTAAAAGGGCTCTGAATCGGTAACGATTTCCTTGAGCTTGCGTGGTCAAGGCATATGCAACTATGTCCCGGCTTCGCTTTTCCCTTCAATCCCCCGCCTTGCCTGCGGGGGATTTTGATATGTGCGATATCGGGCTGATGCGTATCTCTAAACGATACGATTTGATGGCAATATCTGGGAACTGAATATGTCGGATTCATGTGCATTACCGAGTTCACTCGAAGTCAATCAAAAGATTTATCAGATCGTTCGGCTTCTTGGAAAAGGTAAAGGGGGGTATTCTTATCTTGCGAGGGATGGGCAGGCCGAGCGTGTGCTCAAGCAGATTCATCATGAGCCGTGCAGTTATTATACATTCGGGAATAAGCTCGAATCGGAATTGAGGGATTATGCACGCTTAAAAGATATCGGCATTCCCATGCCGGTCATGCTGGATGTGGATCTTGAGCGCGAGCGCATTCTGAAAGAATATATCCCCGGCCCGACGGTGGCAGAACTGGTCGCGATGGGATCTATCAAACAAGAATATATTAAACAGGTCGAGGATATGTGTGTGAAACTCTATGCACATCATATCAATATAGATTATTATCCAACAAACTTTGTTTTGTGTGATGAGAAATTATATTATATCGATTATGAATGTAATGAATATATGGAGACGTGGGATTTTGAACACTGGGGCAAACAATACTGGCTGCCATCGGGTTCATGATAAATAAAGGCTATGTGCTACACACAGTCGTAGAACAGAGCTTTGGGAACACACTAAACCTGGGGAGCGCAAGCGAACCTGCAAACCGCTTCAAAATGGAGAGAGAGCCGCGAATGCGGCGGGTGAGGTTCGGAAAAGCTAAAACAAAACCCCCTCTCCGGAAGGGAGAGGGGGTTTTGTCAAGTGAGGTCAGAGATACGAATTAGGCTGTCGGCTTTTCGCCGATGGCGGCTCTGCGCGAGAGCTTGATCTTGCCGGAACGCGGATCAACGGCGAGTACTTTGACGAGGACTTCTTCGCCTTCCTTGAGGACATCCGTCACATTATCGACATGGCCGTCGGTGAGCTCAGAGATGTGGCAGAGGCCTTCGGTGCCTTCAAAAATCTTCACGAATGCGCCGAAATCCATGATCTTGGTGACGGTTCCGAGATAGACTTCGCCCGGCTTGGCTTCGCGAATGATCGCATTGATCATTTCCATGGCCTTGTCGATGCACATGCCCTTGTCGGAGGCGATGGTCACAGTGCCGTCGTCATCGATATTGACCTGGGCACCGGAAACAGCCGTGATATTCTTGATCGTCTTGCCGCCGGAGCCAATGATCTCGCGGATCTTGGACTGGTCGACTTTGATCGTCTCAATGCGGGGGGCATATTTGCTCTTGGAATCGCGCGTCTCGCTGATGGCAGACAGCATGCAGCCGAGGATATGACGGCGGCCATCATGCGCCTGTTTGAGCGCTTGCGCCATGATTTCGCGTGAAATGCCAGTGATCTTGATATCCATCTGGATCGCCGTGATGAGATCGGCTGTACCGCAGACTTTGAAGTCCATATCACCGAGGTGATCTTCGTCACCGAGGATATCGGTGAGAACAGCAATCTTGTCGCCTTCTTTGATGAGCCCCATGGCGACACCGGCGACCGGCGCTTTGATTTCAAGACCGGCATCCATTGCGGCGAGTGTGCCGCCGCAGACAGTCGCCATCGAGCTTGAACCGTTCGATTCGAGGATTTCGGAGACGATGCGGAGGGTATAGGGATAATCGGGATTTGCCGTAGGCATGACCGACTGAAGGGCGCGTTCCGCCAGCATGCCGTGACCGATCTCGCGGCGGCCGGGGCTGCGCAGGCCCTTGACTTCACCGACGCAGAACGGCGGGAAGTTGTAGTGAAGCATGAAGCGTTTGGAATACTGCCCTTTGAGCTCTTCGATGCGCTGGTCATCTGTCGCGGTGCCGATGGTCACGGTGACGAGACCCTGGGTTTCGCCGCGTGTGAAGAGGGCAGAACCGTGTACGCGAGGCAGGATGCCGACTTCGCAGGTAATCGGGCGAACCTGGTCGAGGCGACGGCCATCGATGCGGACATGCTTGTCTGTAATCAGGTTGCGCATCAGATGGTATTTGGCATCTTCGTATGCAGCCACGATCTCGCCTTTGCGATCGCCGTAGGCTTCTGCATTTTCATCGAGAATGCGCGCCTGGAGTGCATCGAGTGCTGCATAGCGTTCGAGCTTTGCAGGAATCGTCATGGCCTTCATGATATCGTCATTGTATCGGGCAACGAGCTCGACGATGGCGGGATCGGCTTCGGGCGCCTTGAATTCTTTCTTGGGTTTCCCCACGGCTTCGGCCATGCGGCGCTGAACCTTGAGGATATCCTGGACTGCATTGGAACCGAAGTCCATGGCATCCAGAAATTCTGCTTCTGTCAGGCCTTCGGTTTCGCCTTCGACCATGACGATCGCTTTTTCGCTCGCGACCATCACGATATCGGTATCGGATTTGGCGCGTTCATCATTGGTGGGGTTGGCGATCCATTTGCCGTCGATACGGCCGATACGGACACCGGCGACGGGGCCATCCCAGGGCAGATTGGAGAGCATCAAAGCTGCGGATGCGCCGGTGATGGCAAGGACATCGGGTTCGCAGTTCGGGTCATAGCTGACGACGGTCGCGATGACCTGCACTTCGTCTTTGAAGCCTTCGGGGAAGAGCGGACGGCAGGGGCGGTCGATCAGGCGGCTTACGAGCGTCTCATGTTCGCCCTGACGGCCTTCGCGGCGGCCATAAGAGCCGGGAATACGACCGGCGGCATACATCTTCTCGATGTATTCACAGGTGAGGGGGAAGAAATCCTGATTGCTGTCACACGGCTTCGTGCAAGCCGTGACAATGATCATGCTCTCGCCGCTCTGGATCAGGACGGAACCGGCAGCTTGTTTCGCGATACGACCTGTCTCGATCGATACCTCGTGGTTGCCGATCATTGCGGATTCTTTGATAATACGAGCCATGAAGTTTCTCCTTTAAACGCGGGCAGACGGCTGATAGACCGCAGGAGGCGGCAACGGTCTGTCCTGGATGTCGGGTCCCCTCGATTGCACAATCTTCCAAATCTGCCGGCATGAACCGGTAAACTTGGAGCATTGCACAGCGAAGCGGCCCTCAGAATAATAAAAAAGCCGTCAGAATCTGACGGCAAACAAGAGGGGAGCCGAAACTCCCCGGGAAATCTTACTTGCGGAGGCCGAGTTTCGAAATCAGGTCACGGTAACGCTGAATGTCTTTTTCCTTGAGGTAGTCAAGGAGACGACGACGACGGCCAACGAGCATCAGCAGACCGCGACGGCTGTGATGGTCATTTTTATTGGATTTGAAATGCTCGGTCAGGACGTTGATGCGTTCGGTCAGGAGGGAGACCTGAACTTCGGGTGAACCCGTGTCACCTTCGTGACGACCAAATTTGCTGACGATTTCGGCTTTGACTGTACGATGAAGCATGAATTTTCTCCATAAGCTTGATGCTGCAAGGGAAACACCCTCTTGCAGTGTGGAAATAACACCCGATGTAATGGCCACTATACTGGAAAATCCGGGCTTAGGACCAGACCCCCTGGGCGCATTACCTGCTGGCGGGCCGCCTTTTACATGGTTTGGCGATGCCCGTCAAGTTCTGTAATCAATCCTCTTCATCATCGGGATGATGCAGGGTTTTGGGCGGTCTGCGAGGACGCGGATGATAGTAGCCGCGTTCGCGCTGCTCTTCGTTCTGTTTACATTCGATGCAGAGACGAGCTGCCGGACGTGCCAGAAGACGCTTGAAGCCGATCTCTTCGCCGCAGCCTTCGCAATAACCGAAGTCTTCGCTTTCGATCCAGCGAGCTGCTTCGTCGAGCTTTTTCAGAAGCCGCACATCGCGATTCTGAAGCCGTTCCATCGTGATGGCGATGCCTTCTGAATTGGCGATATCGGCCTCGTCACCGCGGACTTCAGGCTCATATTCATCCTCGTTGCGCTGATTCACCTTTTCGAGAATCTCCTGGCGCTGTTTTTCGATGCACTGCCTGATTTCTTCTATCTGTTCGGGAGTTAAATACGACATGACACAAACCCTTCATGAGGTGGTTTTACTTTTGGGAACGCCCGTGCCCCGAAAAGTAAAAAATTTGCGCGGAACTTCTAACCAAACGGGCTATGTGCGTCAATAGCTAATTTTGGTCATATTGATGCACTCCGTATCACCCGACACCTCGCTGGCTGTGCGTCCGGGCTGATTACGGGAGCGTATTTTACGGCTTGTCTGCAAGGGTTTGCGTGTCGCTGCCTGCGCAGCCGATGGATTTGAGCGTCCATGAAAAATGTGTCGATTTGGCGCTCAGGATCAGCGGATTGTCGGGATCTGCAAGTATGATGAACTCATCGCCGCGTGATGTCTGCGCTTTGAGGGCATTGAGCATGGCGGGATAGCCGTTGCGCGTGACCAGAAAATGCACAAAAGCTGTGCGTTCCCAGCGCACAACGCTGTCGTGTCTTGCCAGCTTGTCGACCGTGAGGTAGCTCGTGCCTGTCGTGACGAGTTCGCGATATGCCTTGGGGGAAATCCAAAGCTCGCATCGGTCGTCAAATTCGATTTCCGAGGGCTCCCACCACGGGTCAATTGTCTTGCAGTCGTCGAGAGAGGTGAGCGTCTGGATGCCTTCTTCGGTGCCGATGACGGACTGCTCGACGCGGTATTTGAACGATACGCCGCCCGGCCAGAGCTCCGTGAGTTCGACGGAATAGCTTTCGCGAACCGGCGGCTGAAGCGGATGGACAATCGCGTAAGATTCGTACACGTACTGCGTGCCGACGGATTGCTCGACGGCCCCGTCGCGCGATATCACGACGGGCTGGGCTGCGGCGTGGGCGCTGCACAAAATGACGGATGTCGCGATGCCCCATAAGAAAATGGGTGACAATCTCAAATTGAATTGACTAAAATTCAAGCGACGGATCGCGCGTGTGCACAGATGTTTTCCAGACGCTTTGTGATGATCGGATGCCCTCATGAAAAAACTCGTTCTCGACCTTGATGAAACTCTGCTTTACTCAACGACTGAAGCCATCAGCCCGGAATGTATCAAGCTCTCCGCAGCCGGTGCGGACTTTTATACGATGCTTCGCCCGGGGGTGCGCGATTTTCTTCGCGATGTCTCAAAAAAATTTGAATGCACCATCTGGTCGACGGGGCAGCAGGCCTATCTCGAAGCGGTCTGGGCCTATATCGACGTGCCGGGGTTTACGCTCTGGGGACGCGGGTTTTGCAAGCGCATCGAGACCACAGACGGCTCCGAGCCTTACGAAAAACCGCTCCGCCAGATCACGGACGACCTGACGCAGATCGTGCTTGTGGACAACACGCCGACCCTGTTTGCCAAGTGCCCCCTCAACGGGATCCTTGTGCGCACCTGGCGCGGCGACATGAACGACACGGAACTGAAGCATCTCGGCTGTTATCTGAACTGGCTCAATGCACAGCCGAACATGCAGCGGAACCACGAGCAGTGGCGTATCGAGACGCTTTGCCTCCGCAACTGCCAGGCGTGATCTGGGGCGGTGTGCAGGCTGTCACGGCATGTTCCGAAATGCGCAAAGGCGCGGAAAACCTTGTTTCCGCGCCTTTGCCTGGCTTGCATCTCGGCTACCAGAGGTCATCGTCGTTTTCCTTGGTCTTATCCAGTGCATCGTCGATCAAATCGATAAAACGATTCCTCGGCATCGCGCCGAGATGCAGCTCGTCATTGATCAGGAAACTCGGCGTGCCGGTGACATCGACTTTTTTGCCATCTGCAATATCATTCTTGACGGCTTCGGTGTACGTGCCCTGATCGAGCGCTTTCTTGAGCTCGGCGCGATCAAGGCCGATTTTTTCGGCATAGCCCAGGATATCTTCTTCCGAAAGGGCTTTCTGGTTCTCAAACATCATATCGTGCAGTTCCCAGAATTTGCCGTGTGCATGCGCAAAGAGCGACGCTTCGGCCGCGCGTTGCGCGTCGGGATGGGTGGCAAGCGGGAACTGTTTAAACACGACCCTCACGTCATTGCGGCTTTTCATGATGGCGTCGAGTATTTCTTTGGTGTTGACGCAGAAGGGACATTGAAAATCCGAGAACACGACGATCGTCACGGGGGCATTTTCGGGCCCGAAAGCGGGGGCGCCTTCGAGGGTGACACGCGATATCGAGATCTTCTGGGCGGGCTGTTCTTTGGCGATGCGCTCATAGAGCTTCTGACCGGTCAGCTTCTTGTCGCTGGCGTACACTTCGAGCACTTTTTGCTCGCCTGCGAATATCGCTTCAAACGCGCTGAGTCCAGGCGCGCCGGGCAGTGACGAGCCGTTGATGAAGTAGTGCGGCGCGCTGCTGACGTTGTTGCGCGTGGCTTCATCGAGGTTCATGTGGATCGTGCCGAGCGATTCGGGGCCGTCCATGATTGCGGTGAATTTTTTCTCGTTGAGCTTGAGGTCATTGGCGTATTGGAGGAGGTCATCGCGCGAGAGGGTTCTCTGGGTGTTGTAGATCTTGTCGCGATATTCCCAGAACTTGCCCAGCTTCTGAGCGGCGTATGCGGCGCGGTGTACCAGCATGGAATCGCCGGTTTTTGAACGCGGTGCATGCTTGAACACGAGGCGTATCTGATCCGGGTGAGCTTTGATTAGGTCTTCGAGCATGTAGAAACCGCTGCGGCTTTCCCCGTCCTGGAGGTCTTCATAAGCCACGATGGTCACGGGGGCTTTGGCGCTGCCCAAGGTCGGGGCAAGCGCGTCATCGATGTACGTGCGCGGCCCGCCGGTGGGAAACACTTTAGGGACGACGGCTTCGGGCTTCGCGTCTGCGGCTTCGGGCTTTGCGTTGTCTTTGGCGATCTGCTCATAAAGCTTTGAGCCAGTCAGCTTTTTCTTCTTGTAGCGGTCGGTGATGCCGAGCTCTTCATCGAGGGTATTTTGGAAACTTTGAAGCGACTGGGCACCGACAAATCGACGGCCGTTGAAGAGGAAAGACGGCGTGCCTTTGATATTGGCTTTGGTGCCATATTCGAGATCCTGCTTGATGACGCCGAGCGATTCCGGGCTGTCCATGTATTCGATAAACTTCTTCTCGTTGAGCTTGAGCTGTTTGGCATAGCCGATGAGGTCGTCGCGCGTGAGCGCCTTCTGATTTTCGTAGAGCAGATCGTAATATTGCCAGAATTTGCCCTGTTTTTTGGCGGCTTCAGCCGCGCGGTGCGCGAGTTCTGCCTTGTCGTGGAACGGAAGCGGGTTGTGCTTGAACACGAGGCGAATCTTGCCGGGATTATTCTTCATCAGTTCCTTGACCGTGTGACGGGCGCGGTTGCAGAACGGGCATTGGAAATCGACGAACTCGACGATCGTGACTGGGGCTTTGGCATCGCCCAGCACCGGCGACTGGTTATCCGGGATAAAGACGCGGTCCGGGATGGCTTCATCGCTGCTTGAGGGTTTCGAGCCGGTCTTGGGGGCTGTATTTACGAGCTCCTTGTAAAGCGCCTCGCCGGTGAGTTTCTTTTCGACTTTGACGGTCTTGGCGCGTGCGAGGGCTTCGTTGATCTTCGTTCGGAACTTGTCGATCGGCTGCGCGCCGACAAAGCTTTCCCCGTTGATCAGGAAAGACGGCGTGCCCGACAGGCCGTAAGCCCCGGCATCCGAGCTGCATTTTCGGATGAATGCGGCGGTCTGGTCTGATTCCATATCCGCCTTGAATTTAGAGATATCGAGGCCGAGTGATTCGGCGGCAGAGATATAAAAATCTTCATTGAGCGCTTTCTGGTTGGCGAAAAGCCTTTGGTGCATTTCCCAGAACTTGCCTTGCAGGAACGCGGCATGCGCGGCTTTGGCGGCTGGCAGCGCGTTGGTGTGAAACGAGAGCGGCATGTGGGCATATACGACGCGCAGCTCTGGGAATTCTTTGATCAGGTCGTCGATGGTCGGTTCGACGCGGCTGCAGAATGGGCACTGGTAATCGGAGAACTCGACGATCGTGACAAGGCCGTTAGGATTGCCTTTCATGGGGAGATTTTGGGGCTGCAGTGCGATGTTTGTGGCTCCTTCATAGTCGCCGGGGGCGGCTTGCGCCGTGCCGATGCACGGCAGTCCCGGAAGGTCGAGCGCATCGGTTCCGGACAGACAGATCAGGGATGCCGCAATCAGGGCTCCATACAGATGGTTCAGCTTCGCACTTCTGGTCATATTCTCTCCCACTCCCTAGAACAACACGATTTATATATGCGCGCACCAGCTGTTGGCTGCTGCGCAAAGCGAATGCGAGGCCGTATGCCGTAAGGCATAGGCCGAGAAAAGCCGCGTATCGTCCGTCGGACGATAGCGGCTTTCCCAAACACAGCATCTGAATTATTTGGCTTCGATCTTGAAGACGACGTTTGCGCCTTTCTTGAAGCTCTTTGGATTGGCGCTTGCGGGCACGTATGCGCGGCATGAGGTGGCGAAGCACTGCGTCGTCTCGATCTTTGTGTTCGTGCCTTCGATGGTTCCGATGGCACCCGATTCGACGCCTTTGTTCTTGCCGGCATCGCGGATCGTGATTTCGGCGGAACCGTCAGCCTTTTCGGTGATGACGGAGATGAAGCCTTTGACATATTTCACGTTGTCTGCAGGCTGCGGTTTCGGCTTGGGGTCAGGCTTGGGATCCGATTTGACGGGATCCGGCTTGGTTTTGGGGCGAGGTTTCGGATCCTGCGCGATGGGCTCGTCGGGCTCGACTGCGGGCGCGGGCTCCGGCTCCGGCACGAGGTTCGGCTGGAAACTCGTCGCGATCGTGTAGATGGACTTGCCGGATGTCGCAAATGTCTGGAAATAGTACACGCCGCGCTTGACCGGGAAGTTCGCGAACTCGTAATAGCCCTGAGATTTGCTGAACGACTGGCGGTGCAGGGTTCTGCCTTCGGAGTCGATGATGTTCCAGCCGCCGTCGATATTGCCGGGCTGGTCGATGTTGATCTTGATCGTCATCATGCCGGGTTCGGACACGAGGATATAGCGCCAGTCCTCGCGGTCGCCGCCGCTGTAGTCGAGCCTGTCGTCAATCTGGGCCATGCCGAAGATCAGGCCGAGTGCCCCTTCCTTTTTGTTGTCGAGGTCTATAAAATTGGCAGTTTCGGTCTGTGTCTCGACCGTCGCGTTGACACCGCTCTCCGAACCGTCAACGACACATCCGGCAACCGTAAACAGCCCCCATAGCGCTGCTGCGATACATGTGATTTTTCGAAACATGGCGTTCTCCTGATATGGCATCGAATGATTTCGAGGCAAATCACTTCTAATTTACTTTATGCCGTTGATTTAATCAAATTTTTTAGCCGCTCTGCCGCACGCGCCATGCCGCCCCGCCGCAGCCCCAAAAATTGTCTCGCGCCGTGATGTCTGCGATAATCTGCAGCCCGTCGCGCGGCATGCGTCTGCTGCGCCTCGGAGATCGCTTTTGTCACCTTTTGTCGTTTGTGGATGCTCGATGGCGAAAATCGTCAGATGGTTGGTCGTGCTTGTTTTCTTTGCAGGTCTGGGCGCAGCCTGGGGCTATTGCGAATACATGCGTTTCACGCATGCGCCGCTGAATCTCGGCGCATCCGAGCGCGTGTTCCAGATCGCGCCGGGGAGCAGCGCGCGTTCGATCGCGAGATCGCTCGCTTCTGCGAAGATCATCGAGCATGAGTGGATGATGCGCCTCGTCTTTGCGCGAAGCGGCCTCGAAAACCGGCTGCAGCCGGGCGCGGTCGTGCTCACGCCGGATCTCACGCCTGCCGATCTCCCCGATGCGATCGCCCGGGTCGGAAGGTTCGCGCGAAAGAGCGTGCAGATCCTGCCGGGTATGAACCTCTACGAGATCGCCGCACGCCTGCAATCCCTGCGCATTGCCGATGAAAAGACGTTCGTCTCGATGGCGACAGACCCCGTCCGCGTCGCTCAGGCGGGCATCCCGGCCGCCTCGTTCGAGGGCTATCTCGCTCCGGGCGCGTACACGTTCGATGTCGGCACTTCCACGGATGATATCATCGCGCAGATGCACGGCAGATGGCGCGATCAATGGCTCAAAATCGTCGCCGAGTATCGCGGCGCACACGAAGCCGCACACGCCAGGAACCTCACCGATCACAGCCTTGTCACGCTCGCCAGCATGGTCGAAAAAGAGGCGCTCGTCGATGCCGAACGCCCCGTCATCGCGCGTATCTTCTATAACCGCATCCGGAAAAAGATGAAGCTCCAGTCCGATCCGACATGCGTCTATCCGCCCCTGACGCCCGGCGAGAAGCCCTCCCCGGAACGCTGTCGCGACCCGCAGAACGCCTATTCGACGTATGTGCAGCCCGCCTTGCCGCCCGGCCCCATCTCGATGCCCTCGGCCGCAAGCCTTCGCGCCGTGCTCGCGCCCTATTCCGGCCCCGACGACACCCAGCTCCTCTATTTCGTCGCCAGAAATGACGGCACATGGCGGCATTATTTTTCAAAATCGTATGCAGAGCATCAGGTCGC
>JAFZFY010000315.1 GCA_017555665.1 Pseudomonadota bacterium
GCCGTATGCGCAACGCGCATAGGCGAGTTGCGCGGCGTATGCGAAGCATAGCCGCGCGGCGCGCGCGTATTGCCCTCAGGGCAAAAGCGGCGCGCACAAAAACACACCAATCTTTTGAGAGATATGCTAAAATAGCGGAGGTTTTTACTGTCCGTCCCCAAGTCAAGGAGGTAATATGCGACTGAAAACATTGGCGATATCAATACTTTTTGGCTGTCTTTCGCTGGGCACAATGAGCTGCGGCGCGCCCCAGGCCAACATCCCGACGCGTTCGATGCCGGCAGGTGCAAGTTTTTCGGGGCTTTGGTACACGACATTCGGCGATCTGAAGCTGACGCAACGCGCAGACGGTTACACGCGCGGCACGTTCGATTACAAGACAGACGGCGAAGTCGAGGGCAAAGTCGAGGGCGGCGTGTTTATTCTGGACTGGATTCAGCCGGGTGATTTTCAGGTCGGCAGACGTGAAGTTAAAGGCAAGGCATTTTTCGTGATCAGTGATGACGGACTGAGTTTTGAAGGGCGCTGGGGCTACAACGACAGCTACGATAACGGCGGTATCTGGAAGGGCACGAAGGCTACGGAGATCTATCACTGATGGAAAAAGGGATCGTTGTTGAAGTTCTGGGACCGGTCGTTTTTGTGTGCCGGTATGACGGCGACCATATCGCCGTGGAAAAGCCTTATGCCTGCTCGCTTTTGGGCAAGAAATACCGCACTGGACGGCCGGTTGCAGGCGACAGGGTCGATTTCGTGATCCACTCGGAGACCGTGCAAGGGCGCGATTATCAAGGCGTCATTCAGGCAATCGAGCCGCGCACGAGCCTTGTGGAACGTCTGGAACCTGGCGAGCGTCGGCCCAAACCGGTCGTGGCAAACCTGGACACGCTGGTCGTCGTCGCGAGCGTCGGCGCGCCGCCGCTCAAACCGGGGCTCATCGACCGATATCTCGTATGCGCGCATCACTGGCATCTCGATCCGCTGATTATCATCAATAAATGGGAACAGGCCGAAGAGATTGACCTTTTGTATGTGCGGCTTTATGAGGCGCTGGGGTATCGGTGCATCATGGCATCGGCGCATCTCAAGATCGAGCTGGACACCATCCGCGAAATCCTTGAAGGGCGGCATTCGGCGTTTCTCGGACACAGCGGCGTCGGCAAATCCTCGTTGCTCAACGAGCTTTTCCCCGGCGTGCAGCTCGCGACTGGCGAGTTGAGCCTTCAAAGCCAGAGAGGAAAGCACACAACGACGGCATCACGGCTGCTGCCTTTTGAAAAAGGCGGTTTCATCATCGACACGCCGGGCGTGAGAGAATTCGGCATCACGGGTATTCCTTCGCAGGAACTGAGCAAATGCTTCCCAGAATTCGAATCTTTTGCAACACAATGCCGGTTCCAGCCGTGCAGCCACACGCACGAGCCGAACTGCGCGGTGCGCGAAGCTGTGGAGGCCGACGAGCTCGCGGCGTTCCGGTATCAGGCATACATCAAGATTTATAACGAGATCCGCGAACTCGAAAAGAACGCGTACTGAGCGCGCCCTCAGTCTGCTGCCGCACCGTGTGCGGCGCAGACCACACACGGCAAATGCTTGTTTCAAGCGCATTTGAATGACTGTTCGGTGTTCGTATGCAGCCTTGTGACTTTTTTTGATGCGTGCGGTTGACGCATTCCGGTGCGTGCTTAACAGTCTTTGCCGTTTTTGAGGGAAAGCAGATTTTCCCGTTTTGTTCAGAGTGAAAAAATGGCCAAAGATTATTACGAGATATTGGGTGTCGGCAAAGATGCCGATGAAAAAGAGATCAAGAAAGCCTACCGCAAGCTGGCGATGAAATACCATCCGGATCACAACCAAGGCGATCCAGATGCGGAGGCGAAGTTCAAAGATTGCTCGGAAGCTTATGAAGTGCTGAGCGATCCAGAGAAGCGCCAGATCTATGATCAATACGGCGAAGAAGGCCTGAAAGGTCAGGGCTATGCCGGCCCGAACATGAACGACATCTTCAGCAATTTTGGAGATCTTTTCGGAGGCGGCCTGTTTGGATCGCTGTTTGGCGGCGGTGGCGGCCGCAGCGGCGGCCCGATGCAGGGCGACCATCTGCGCTATGACCTCGAGATTACGTTTGAAGAAGCGGTCAAGGGCACCCAGAAAGACATCTCGATCGACAGGCTTGAAGAATGCGACGCGTGCAAAGGCACGGGCGCAGCGCCTGGCTCGAAAAAGACGACATGCACGACGTGTCGCGGCGCCGGGCGCGTGCAGATGCGCCAAGGCATGTTTGCCATTCAGACGACGTGTCCGCAGTGCCACGGCGAAGGCGTGAAGATCGACAAACCCTGCGAGACATGCCACGGTCAAGGCCGCATCGAGAAGAAGCGCACTGTAGCGGTCAAAATCCCCGCCGGTGTAGACAATGGCGCTCGCCTTCGCCTTCGTGGCGAAGGCGAAGCCGGTACGCAGGGCGCACCTGCCGGCGACCTCTATGTGTATCTGAGCGTCAAGCCGCACAAAAAGATTCAGCGCGAAGGCATCGACCTTTATATTGAAGAGCATATTCATGTCGCGCAAGCCATTCTGGGCTGCGAACTCGAAGTCGAGACGCTCGACGGCCCCAAGACTGTCGATATTCCTGCAGGTACTCAGCCCGGCGATCAGGTCAAGATCAAGGGCGCAGGCGTGCCGCGCCTCGGTTCCGATCAGAAAGGCGATTTCATCGTCATCGTTCAGATCGACATCCCCAAGCGTTTGAGCGGCTCGGAACGCGAACATATCGAAGCGTTCGCAAAATCTCAGGGTGTCGAATTCACGCCCGAAAAAGGTCTTTTCCAGAAGATCAAAGAAAAATTCTCTGACTGAAAACAGCCTAAAAAATCAGTCGGATAATACTTTCACAATACCCCTAATAAGCGTAAAAACCCGCGTCAGCAATGCCTCACGGTGAGGCTTTAACTAAGGAGAAACTCATGGTCAGCTACAAAGAACTCGGTCTCGTCAACACACGTGATATGTTCGCCAAAGCCGTCGCCGGCGGTTATGCGATCCCCGCATTCAACTTCAACAACATGGAACAGCTCCAGGCCATCATCATGGCCGCAGCCGAGACCAAATCCCCGGTCATTCTTCAGGTCTCCAAAGGCGCCCGCAACTATGCCAATCAGACGCTGCTCCGCTATATGGCAGAAGGCGCCGTCCAGTATGCGAAAGAGCTCGGCTGGGAAAATCCGCAGATCGTCCTTCACCTCGATCACGGTGACAGCTTCGAACTCTGCAAGAGCTGCGTAGACATGGGCTTCTCGTCCGTCATGATCGACGCCTCTTCGCTGCCCTATGAAGACAACATCGCCCTGACCAAAAAAGTCGTCGATTACGCGCATCAGCATGACGTTACCGTCGAAGCCGAACTCGGCGTGCTCGCTGGCGTTGAAGACGAAGTCGCCGCAGAAGAATCGCACTACACCCGTCCGGAAGAAGTCATCGACTTCGCGACACGCACGGGCTGCGACTCCCTCGCCATCTCCATCGGCACCTCGCACGGCGCATACAAATTCAAACCGGAACAGTGCACCCGCGATCCGAAGACCGGCCTTCTCGTTCCGCCGCCCCTCGCGTTCGACGTCCTCCACGAGATCGAAAAGAAACTCCCCGGCTTCCCCATCGTCCTTCACGGCTCCTCGTCCGTTCCTCAGGAATATGTCAAGATCATCAACGAGAACGGCGGCAAACTCCCCGATGCTGTCGGCATCCCCGAAGAACAGCTCCGCGAAGCCTCCAAGAGCGCTGTCTGCAAGATCAACATCGACTCCGACTCCCGTCTCGCGATGACCGCCGCCGTCCGCAAAGTCTTCGCCGACAAACCGGGCGAATTCGATCCGCGCAAATACCTCGGCCCCGCCCGCGACGAAATGAAGAAACTCTATATGCATAAAATCGTCAACGTCCTCGGCTCGAACGGCAAAGCATAATTTATATATATAATTTATATATTTGCACAACAGAGACGTGTCACGACTTTTGGGAACGCGCTATCGGCAATCGCCGATACGCGCGCAAGAGACGTGTCACGACACGTCTCTACCTTTGGGAACGCGCTATCGGCAATCGCCGATACGCGCGTTTTTTTTGTATCGCTATCGGCCTGCGGCCGATACGCGATACC
>JAFZFY010000316.1 GCA_017555665.1 Pseudomonadota bacterium
TTATAATATTATATTCGTCGGAGCTTTTTTTGCCATTTATAGAGCCAGTTGAGCGCCTGGATGGGCGTGGTGGCATCGAGAGGGAGTGACTGCAGATCGTTGATGAGTTCGAGTGATCTGGAATCGATGCCGGCCTCGAGGCTTGGTTCGGGGGCATCGCCGAAGAGTGTGCGCTGCCGTTTTGGCTTTTCAGGTTCGGGGGCGTTGTCGGTGACGAGTTCCTTGTGCGCGTTCCTTTCGAGCGTTTCGAGAATGTGCTCTGCATGCTCAAGCACGTCATCGGGAATCCCCGCGAGCCGTGCGACCTGGATGCCGTAGCTTCGGTTCGCTGCGCCGTCGATGAGCTTTCGCAAAAAGATGATGTCTTTTTTATATTCTTTGACCGCGATCGAAGCATTTTTTACGCCAGGCAGGACATTCGAGAGTTCCGTGAGTTCATGATAGTGCGTCGCAAATAGCGCGCGCGCGCCGATCTTGGTGTGCAGGTACTCGGCGATCGCCCACGCCAGCGAGAGGCCGTCGTAAGTCGAGGTGCCGCGCCCGATTTCGTCGAGGATCACGAGGCTCTTGGATGTCGCATTCTTGAGGATATTGGCGGTCTCGGTCATTTCGACCATGAAAGTGGACTGGCCGAGCGCGAGGTTGTCGCTTGCGCCGACGCGCGAAAATATGCGGTCCACGATGCCGATATGCGCGGATTCGACAGGAACGAACGAGCCCATCTGCGCCATGAGCGTGATGATGGCAGCCTGGCGTATGATCGTCGATTTGCCCGCCATATTCGGGCCTGTGATGATCATCAGCCTGCCGTTGTCATCCAGCTTGATATCATTCGGCACGAAACGCTCGCCTTTGGGCAGGAACCGCTCGACGACGGGATGACGGGCGTTCTTGAGCGTAAAGGCGTTTGTTTCATCGAGGGTTGGCCGTGTGTAATTGCGGTGGTGCGCCGTGTGCGCAAGGCTGCTCAACACGTCGAGATACGCGAGGATATGGGCGTTTTGGACAATCCTGGAGAGATGGGCTGCTGCGAGTTTTTTCAGGTCACGGAAGAGTTCAAGCTCGCGTTCGACGCGGAGTGATTCTGCATTGAGCAGCTTTTCCTCGTATTCTTTGAGCTCGATCGTGTGGAAACGCTCGCAGTTGACGAGTGTCTGGGAGCGCGTGTAATTGCTCGGCACGAGCGAGAGATTGCTCTTGGTGACTTCGATGAAATAGCCGAATACGCGCTGATATTTGACTTTGAGCGAGCTGATGCCGGTCTTCTGGCGCTGTTCGCCTTCGTAATTGAGGAGCCACTGCTGGCCATTGTTGGCAATCTCGTTGTATTCGTCGAGCTGGGCGTCATAGCCGGGATTGAAGAAATGCGTATCGTTGAGATTGGAGGGCGCATCGGGCTTGAGCGCAGTCTGGATGGTCTGTGCGAGCGTTTCGAGCGGATCGAGATTTAACGCGGCGCGCATGAAATAGGCGGCTTTGCAGTCCTTGCAGCGCTGGATGATATCGGGCAAGATCTGAAGCGTCCGCTTGAGCGCGACGAGCTCCGAGGGGACGATCTTGTCTTTCGCGAGTTTTGTGGAGAGACGTTCGAGATCGCTCGTGTCCTTGAGATGCTTGCGGATATCGTCGCGGCATTCGAATTTGTTGAACAGCTCTTCGACGGCATCGAGCCGCATCTTGATCTGTTTGATATCCTTGAGCGGATAGGCTAGCCAGTTCTGAAGGAGACGTGCGCCCGGACCTGTCACCGTGTCATCGATTTCTCCAAGCAGAGAGCCCGCGCGCTGGCCGCCGCGAAGCGTCGTGTAGATCTCAAGGTTCTGGAACGTCGCCGCGTCGATCTGCATGAAATTGTTGGCGCAGTAAGGATAAATCTGTTCGATATTGGCCGTGAGCGGGTAGCGCAGGTCTCGAAGGTACTGAAGCAGGCCGCAGAACGCGCTGATCACGAGCGCGTTCTGCGCAAAGCCCGCCTGCTGTATCATGTCGATAAACGTCAGGAATTTCTCTTTGGGCATGCGAATGATATCAGAATCATCTTCCTGAGCCCAGTGGAGGATAAACGCTTGCTGGTCGAAACACGCGATGTCCTGAAACGAGACAGGCGTGCTGTGAAAGATGCCGGCAAGATCTTCGTCATAATCGCTGTGATGTGTCAGGATTTCACGGACATTGAGGCGCAGCAGCTCAGTCTGGAGCGCCGCGAGCGAGTCGAGCTCGGTCATGGTGCAGTAGCCGGTCGATAGATCGATCGACGCGATGGCGCAAAACGCGCCCTGGTCGTTCTTTTTCCGCGCAAGGTTCCACACGATGGCGGTCAGGAAGCGCGCGGTCTTGTCGCATCCCGGCCGGTCGTCGCTGAGTGTGCCCGGTGTGACGATCTGCGTGATGCCGCGCTTGACGATTGATCCTGTCGCGACTGCAGGATCTTCGAGCTGGTCACACACGGCGACTTTGAAACCCTGTTCAATGAGCTGGAACAGATATTCATTGATCGCGCGGTGCGGCACGCCGGCCATCGGAATGGCTTCGCCATCCTCGCCTTTGCTGCGGCTGGTCAGCGTCAGGTCTACTGCTTTGCTGATGATCTTGGCATCATCAAAAAAAGTCTCGTAAAAATCGCCCATTCTGAACAGAAGCAGCGTGTTCGGAGCCTGCTTTTTGGCATCGAGGAATTGTTCCAGCCAGGGGGTGACTTTGATCTTGCATCCCTGATAGACGGCGTATCCGGGTTTGATCCAGGTAAGGCCTTCGAGTTCTTCTTCAAATTGCATATATAGAAAGTGACCTTAAGATATATTCATCGCGCATATAGATGAATATCGTGGTAAAAGCGAAAAGACTCGCATTTCAAGGGCTTGGTAATTCTCAAAAGCGATACGATATCATTCGGCTATGTTCTGCGACAGCAGATGTGGCTTTTCCAGATCTCACGCGCTGTACTGCGGCCCCCGCTTCCTATGGGAGCAGGGGCTTTGTTTACCCGAATCTGGGCACTCAAAAGGCCCGTATCGCTTGCAGAATGGAGCCTATGATTATCTGTTTCTGAGCCTGAGGGCATCGTACAACGCGCAAATCTGACTGCATGAGACGTCGAGGACATCATTGACGATTGTGAAATCGAACAGATCGGTCTGTGCGAGTTCCTGACGTGCGGTGTTGAGGCGGCGCTCGATGACTTCGGGGGCATCCGTGCCGCGTGAGCGCAGGCGTTTTTCAAGCACTTCAAACGAGGGCGGTGCAATCAGCACGCACCACACGCCGGGATACTGGGCGCGAAGCTGGCGCGCGCCCTGCACGTCGATGTCGAACAGGACATCGAGGCCTTTTTCTTCGACGGTGGATCGGATCATCTCGTGTGGTGTGCCGTAATAGTTGCCAAAGACATTGGCGTATTCGGCAAATTCGTTATTCTCTATGCGCTTTTGGAAGGTCTCGATATCGACAAAGTCATATTCCACGCCGTTTTGTTCGGTGCCGCGCGGCGCGCGTGTTGTTGTCGATCTGGACAGGCAGCATGTCTGACGGTGTGAGAGCAGGTGACCCAGAAGCGTTGATTTTCCAGTTCCGGAAGGACCGCAGACAATCAGCATGTGCGGTGTGATCTTGGATTTGTCTGTCATGTGTGCATTCCTTTGTGCGCGTGAGAAATAGGGCAGGCGCATCGGGTTGCGCCCTGTATCCGGCGGAATATACATGATTTTTGGGGGAAATTCCAAGAAATGGGTGACACGGTATTTGGGGTAGGGTTACGATTCAGCCCATAAGTGTTTTCTGAAGTATAGTGGGCATTGCGGGACAGGCAGTAGGCAGTAGATGGTAGGCAGTAGAAAGCTTCACAAGATTTTAGGTCTGAGGGAATATAAGCATATGACTGCACATGGGCGCGATAAGCTTTGCAACGCGCATGATTGAGGGCGGCTGAACTGTAACGGGTTAGGGAATGGAGAGGTCTGCCGTGTATGGGATGAATGGATGTGGAGCCCATAAGCGCACATCGCAGGGCGGCATAGAACTTTTCGGCTGAAAATAATGCATATTCTGTGATTTTTCATGTAATCCGAAATTGGACATGACTTCCCATCAATCAATCGTTATCAAATATCTCCGAGACGATGCGCTTTGAATTGGTTTCGTTCAGATAGACCTTGTTCAGTTTGCTCTTTTGATATTTGAACACAGTGTCTTTGGTGACGTCTATCAGATAATCAGCGAAGAAAAGCTCCCAACTAAAAAAATTGCTGCTTTCGATATAGTCGGATGGAGAATCAAGCATGTTTTTGAGATTAGTCTCCTTGATAAGCCCCGACTTTAATATTAGCCACTCAAAGGATTCTGGCAGGCACAATCTGAAATTAACTTTATCGCTCAGTTTCAGAACCCTATCGATCTCCGATCCGAAAGCCGCACCATCGGCAAGTATCAATATATTCTTTCCTTCACTGTTTTTCAGATATTCGAATATAGACGAATTGCCCGATGATGATACACATTCTATTGTATCATATTTAAAGTAATTCATGAAAAACTCAAAGCCAGACGCAGAATCCTCAGTGAGAAAGATATCGGGTTTGCCTTTCTTCCGATTGTTCGCTTTTATAAAATGTTTTTTATCTGGCTTATAGATTTTTCTCAGACTGTGGAATTTGCCGCTGGTCTTGATCTCATATATCACCTCAACGCTATATGGAAGTTCGTGGAGCGGTTCGCGGGTAAAAAGTACATAGTAGTTGTCCGTATTTTTTGCAAATCGTGCAAACGACTCCGATCTGATCCAATCAAAACCCTCGTCAATGAAAATGACGCTTTCTGTGTAGTTCCCGAGCTGATTTTGCCAATCTGCATATATTGGTGCGGCAACGTTTTTTTCGCACTTTACATTCACGCCGCTTTTATTGCCCAGTCGGGTGTATTCAGCAATCATTTCAAAGAGGGTAGTCTTTCCCGTTCCACTTTCGCCGCTTATCACCGTGATATTCCTGTTCAAAGTGAACTTGAACTTTACATCTCTGTTTGAAACTTCTATCTGTATTTGACCTTTCATTGCTGCCTCACACGAATTCTCCTGCCTGCCATACAAGATCGCCCATATTGGTGACTATCTTGTTTGTATTGAGAATGCGTATTTTAAATTCATCCTTGCCGAAATCCATGAGATGATGGAGATTTATGATCACCTTGCGACTTGCGGCGGTTTTGAGGATCCAGTTTGCACAGTTATCCCCGCAGGTGGAGGCGTTGAATATCCTTTGGGTATCGTATGCGATTAGCAACACGGTCTTTGTGCCGCCTGACAGCTTTTTGGGACTCATATTTCCGAAAACAGGGCTGAGAATGGTCTGTGCATCGATTACCTCAGACCTGTCAACGGCTTTTATGACTTCTTTTGAAAAAGGCTCCGTTATCCAACGGTCCTTGTATGTGTTATTGAAATACACATTCGTGTTGTAGATGTATTTTTCGCTGAGTTCTTCGGGAAGCTCCCCGAAATAGATGTTGAGCATCTTCTTAACTCCTTGTACCCCTTATATCTCCGCCTCCTGTGGGTGAACATAAACATAAGGTTTGAAAATAAATGCAGGCTCTTAGAACCAAAGCTCTGAATATTTATATTCATTCAGATCTTCTTTGACTTTGTCTGGGGCTTTGTTGTGATGATAATTATAAACATTATCCATTCTGATAAGTCGAGAATCTGTATAACTGCAGGGATACCCCTCTTTTTTGTTGGCCTTGGTGTTTGTTTTATTTACCCACACTTTCTTTAAGCCTTCGATGGAATATGCTTTTAATCTGTTGCCATTCTCGCCTGTGGCTTCGGCGACATACACATATTTGATGCTGTTGTCCTCTTTTTTGCGCGAGATGCCCAGAATCATGGCGACATGCCCTGAACCGTCCCGGCAGTCGTTGCCGTCTATCTGGCACTGATTGTTGGAAACTTTGCAATTATAAACACCTTTCCAAAGTAGATCGCCTGCCATAAATTTAGATTTTTCAGTCAGGTCTTTGACTTTGACAAAGTCTTTTTCTTCAAGCTGGCTCAGTTTGGCATGCACACTTTCGAACTGGCCGTTTGGATTGGAGGACCCGGCATTTTTGTTCTTATAGACCAGGTCTTTGCACTTAAAGTTTCGGAGATAATTGCCTTTGGTATCCTTGCAGCTGCCATTTTTGGCGAACAGGACAGTGCCCCAGTCGCCCAGATAAAACCTTCCGTTGCGCATGGCCCAGTTCACATACCCGGAGCAGCGCAAGCCGTTCGCGCCCTTGTCTTCGTTGTTGATCGTGACATGGCACCCCCATGGGACGACCTTGTCCTGACCTTTCGCACCCATGATGATGTGGCTGTCTGTAAAGGATGCAAAGCTGTTATAGGCATAGTCAAGCAGGCTGAGCCCGAAGATGCGCACCTTTGCCTTATATTCATCGGAATCTTTGGCGGCCGCATACGAAGACATCGTGTAACGCCCAATGGTCACCGCGACATTACTATACATCAGCGCGCTGGCGTAGGGGACATCTTTGGGGAACTGGACGGCTAAGAAACGCGCAGCTGCGAGCACGCTCGCTCGCGTGCCATAATTGGATCCGTTGACTTTATACATCAGCGGATCGACATAGAGGGCGTTCATGTCTTTGGAAAACACATGTGCTGTATGTGCATCGTAATAGTGGCAGCCCAACTCGCCTTTTTCGTAAGTACCTGCATCGGGATTGGTATTTTTATGACCGGGCGTGTTGAAATCACGGATGGTCTTGAGCTTGTTCAGCGTCATGTCGAGGGTCAGATAGGGCTTGAGCTCTACGGTTGCGGATGCAGACAGACCGCTTGCATGCTTTGCAGTGACCTTG
The DNA here is from genome assembly GCA_017555665.1 of Pseudomonadota bacterium. Lineage (GTDB taxonomy): Bacteria > Myxococcota_A > Bradymonadia > UBA4248 > UBA4248 > UBA4248. Next base: position 6,856 of record JAFZFY010000316.1, read on the forward strand.
AGCGTGCGTGCATAGTCGAGACGCATCGTCTTGCAGTCTGGGCTGTCGGGGATGACGTTGCTCTTGAGCGTGATGGCGTGCTTTGCCATGTCGTATTTGACGCTCACGAGATATGGATAGGCGACATTGTCTGTAGTGTTTTCAATATCCCAGATCACGGTCTGATCTGTCGCTTCGGGATCGAGAGCGGCCGTGATCGTAACGCTTTTGCCGAGCAGAAGGAGGTCTGCGCTCGTCTTGTCGAGCTCGAGTGATTTGGGATTGACGGCGGATGGGACATTTTCGGGCAGGCTGTAATGCCTGACCTCGATATCGACGGGATCCAGCGTGTCAAAATCGGCATCTTCGCTCTGGACGGGACCGACCGTGATTTTATAGGCAGTTTCCCGTTCTGGAAGGGCATCTTTGGGGCCTGCGATGGTGACTTGCTGGGGATTGTTCCAATTGTCTGTATTGAATACGAGCGCATCTGTGGAGAGCATCCCGACCGTTGGGGCTTGGCTCGTGAGTGTGATCGTGACATCGTTGGCTGGCTCGCGGCTGAGTGACACGCTGAATGTGGCATCCAGAGTGTTTTGGATCGTGATCAGCCCATCTACGGGGGTGATGACCATCGCGGCAGGTTCGACATCTGCCGGGGGCTGTTCCGGCTCGTCCGGCTCTTCGGGGAGAATATCTTCGAGATCTTCTGTGTTCTCTGTCGGGGCTGTGACGGTCGTTTCTTCTTCTGAGGGGGCTTGAGGTTCGAGTTCTGGATCATCTCCGGTGATATCGCCGGGCGCGTCCGTGTCGTGGGCGTCGTCCGGCATCTGATCTGGCGTGCAGATGCCAGCTACGAGCGTTTGACCGCTTGGGCAGTTCGTGATGCCGTCATCCACGATGATCGAGTCCTGGGTATTTTCACTGCACGCAGAAAAAGCGCAAGCCAGCGAGAAAGACGAAAAGACAACCAAATGGCGCGCGCAATGTTTCATAAAAACTCCTTGATCCTCGTGTGATGAGACAAAAAAGCGCGGCGTATGGGCGTTGCCCATAGCCGCGCCTGGCGAGCGTATGAAATAGCTCGCCAGTACTGAAAAATAAAGGCTTATTGTTGGCGGCGGCGTCTGAGGGCGAGGCCGAGCATGCCGAGCAGGGTCATGATACCGAAGGCGTGAGGCGCGCGGCTGAGCGGTGTCGCGGCGCAGCTTTCGGCGTAGGCGATGCCGATATTCGGTTCGGGAGAATTCGGGCAAACGCCGTCTTCATCGACATAACCGTTGCAGTTGTTGTCCTTGCCGTCGCAGATTTCATCCGTCGGGATGCAGTCGTCGGGCACGTCGCAGACATCGTCTTCATCGATATAGCCGTTGCAGTTGTTATCCTTGCCGTCGCAGATTTCGTCCGTCGGGATGCAGCCGCCGGGCACGTCGCAAACGCCGTCTTCATCGACATAACCGTTGCAGTTGTTGTCCTTGCCGTCGCAGATTTCGTCCGTCGGGATGCAGTCGTCGGGCACGTCGCAAACGCCGTCTTCATCGATTTCGCCATCGCAGTCGTTGTCGAGATTGTCGCAGATTTCCGCAGAGGGCTGGCAAGGCGGAAGGTCGCAAACGCCGTCTTCATCGATTTCGCCGTCGCAATCGTTGTCGATTTCGTCGCAGATCTCTTTGGACGGGATGCAGCAGACGTTGCCTTCGTCGATCTCGCCATCGCAGTCGTTGTCGATTTCGTCGCAGATTTCTTCGGACGGGACGCAGCAGGCGTTGCCTTCATCGATTTCGCCGTTGCAATTGTTGTCGATCTCGTCGCAGAGTTCTTTCTGGTGCGCGCAGGGCTTGATGATCGGGCCGCCGAATCGGATGGTGGAGTAGTACTGAACGTCGCCCCAGCCGCTGGTATTCGAGAGCGAAGGCCCGGCGATAGGATCGAAGCCGTCTCCATTGAAGAGGAAACACTGGATGCCGTTCGCGCCGCGTCCGCAGACATCCATTCTGCCGTCGCCATTGAGGTCGCCGAGCCGGATCGTGCGGTACTGGTTGGGGTTGTTCCAGCCGTTTGCGTCGCTGAATTCGGGGATATTGTACTGTTTTCCAAAGCCGTTTCCGGTCGAGAGGAAGCAGGAGAAATTGGCGTTTGCGCGGATGCAGATGTCGTCCTTTCCGTCGCCGTCGATATCGCCCGTGTGCATGGTGGAATAGTTGTCGTAATCGGCCCAGCCGGATGCGTCGGTGAGTCCGGGGCCTCGGAAGCTGGTTCCGAAATTAGAGCCGTCCGAGAGAAGGCATGTGATGCCGCCGCTGTCACGCGCGCAGACATCGGCTTTGCGGTCGCCGTTGAGGTCGAGCATTCGGATCGTGGCATAATATTGCGGATGTGCCCAGCCGCTGTCATTGCTCCACGGGATGGCGGTGAACGTCTCTTTGAACGAAGCGCCGTCGGAGACCCAGCATCTGAAGCCGCCGCCGCCGCGTCCGCAGACATCTGTCTTGCCGTCGCCGTTGATATCGGCAAGACGTATGGTCGAGTAGTATTGGGGTTCGCCCCAGCCTTGATGGTCGCCCATGTCGCCGAGTTCGATCGGGCTTCCCCAGCCGTCTCCTGTCGAGGGATAACACCGGAAACCCTCTTTAAATCTGGCGCAGGCATCGTCTTTGCCGTCGCCATTGATGTCGCCGAATCGGATCGTCGAGTAATATTTGACATCGTTGTACCCGTCGCCGTCGGACATCGCGATCGTCGGGCCGCCTTTGGCGAAGCCCAGGCCGGTCGAGGTCCAGCACATGATGCCGGCATCCGAACGCGCGCAGAGGTCTGCCTTGTTGTCGCCGTTGATGTCTGCAAATTTGATGGTCGCATAATTGGAGACATCGCCCCAGCCTTGATCGTTGCTCAGCCCGAGCAGGAGTACGTGACTCGTGTGGTCTTCCTCGCTTGAGAACGAGCAGTAAACGCCTGCATGGCCGCGTGCGCATATATCCGCGCGGCCGTCGCCGTCGAGATCCGTGTTCTGCGGATCATAGATCATCGACTGGTACATGGGTTCGTAATTCGGTTCGCAGACGTAATCCTCATCGACCTGGCCGTCGCAGTCGTTGTCCTTGCCGTCGCAGACTTCCGGGGTCGGGGTGCAGCAGACGCCGCCCTCATCGATCTGGCCGTCGCAGTCGTTGTCTTTGCCGTCGCAGACTTCCGTGGTCGGGACGCACGGGCATGTGTAATTGCCCTGCGTGACGTAGTTCATCGGGTTGCGGTGCGTGGGGTACGGATCGTAGACCATGAAATGGAGGTGCTGGCCTGTGGAGCATCCCGTCGTACCCATGACGCCGATCTCCTGGCCGCATTTGACCTGCTGGTACATGGAGACGTAAACCTCTTTCATGTGCAGATAGTTCGTCTGAATGCCGCCGCCGTGGTCGATGCGGACCGAGTTGCCGTTGGCATTGTCACATGAAGGGCAATATCCGAGATAATCATTGTAGGAGCATTGTCCCGAAGAATAGGTGCGGTTGACGACGACGCCGTCGGCGGCCGCGAGAATCTTGATTGTGCCGCCGCACGAGATATCGGTTCCGGAGTGGACATATCCCGAGGAGCCTCGCGGCCCATAAGGGCTTGAAATATAGGTGCAGTTGTAAGCCGGCCATATCAGTGCGTCTGCTTCTGCCAAGCAGAGTGTCGTGCCCGTGATCGCCACAGCGAGTATGATCAGGAATCTTTTTCGATCGTTCATACGGCCACCTCGAAGATGCAAAATTTGACAATGTGAATTTTAGAAGCATTCTAAACTCGGCGGAAATCCACCTTTGACAA
>JAFZFY010000317.1 GCA_017555665.1 Pseudomonadota bacterium
ACCGGCGATGCTCGCCGCATACTGCAACGCGCTGCGCGTCACCTTGGCGGGATCGATCACGCCAGAGGCGAACAGATCTTCATATTTATCTGTCGCAGCGTTATAGCCGAAGCCATCCTTGCCCTCGCGGACCTTCTGGACGACGATCGAGCCATCAACACCAGCATTTTCAGCGATCTGACGCATCGGTTCTTCGATCGCACGGCGAACGATATCGACGCTGAACTGCTCGTCATCGCTAAGCTTGAGGCCATCAAGCGCCTTCTGTGCACGAACGAGCGCCACACCACCGCCCGGAACGATGCCTTCTTCGATTGCGGCACGTGTCGCATTCAGAGCATCTTCCACGCGCGCTTTCTTCTCTTTCATCTCGACTTCCGTCGCGGCACCGACCTGGATCACGGCAACACCGCCCACGAGTTTCGCAAGACGTTCCTGCAGTTTCTCGCGGTCATAATCCGATTTCGTCTCAGCGATCTGAGCACGAATCTGGCAAACACGCGCCTGAATATCTTCCGCTTTGCCCGAACCGTTCACGATCGTCGTGTTATCTTTATCAATATTGACGCGCTCGGCCTCGCCAAGATCCTCAAGTGTCGCATCCTCAAGCTTCATGCCGAGATCAGCCGTGATCAGACGGCCACCCGTCAATGCCGCGATGTCTTCCATCATGGCTTTGCGGCGATCGCCAAAACCAGGCGCCTTCACGGCAGCAACCTGCAGCGAACCGCGCATACGGTTCACGACAAGTGTCGCAAGTGCTTCATTTTCAACGTCTTCCGCGATGATAATCAGCGGACGGCTCTGGCCGGCAACTTTCTCAAGGATCGGCAGAAGTTCCGCCATGCTCGAGATCTTCTTGTCATAAAGCAGGATTTTCGGCTTGTCATATTCAACGGTCATGCGGTCGCTGTTCGTCACAAAATACGGCGACAGATAGCCGCGATCGAACTGCATGCCTTCCACGACTTTCAGCTCAGTCTCAAGCCCCTTGGCCTCTTCGACCGTGATCACGCCATCCTTCCCGACTTCAGCCATCGCCTTTGCGATAATCTCGCCAACGGTGCGATCCGCATTCGCCGAAATCGTGCCGACCTGTTCAATTTCATGGTCGCTCTGCGTCGCGCGTGCAATCTTCTTGAGCTCCGCAACCACAACGTCCACTGATTTATCGATACCGCGCTTGATGCTCATCGGGCTCTGGCCAGCGATCACGAACTTCACGCCTTCGCGGAAAATCGCCTGCGCAAGCACTGTCGCCGTCGTCGTGCCGTCACCTGCAATATCGTTCGTCTTCGACGCGACCTCGCGCACCATCTGCGCACCCATATTCTCAAATTTGTCGTCCAACTCGACTTCTTTGGCAACCGTCACACCGTCTTTCGTGATCAGCGGCGCACCATACGATTTCTGGATCACGACATTGCGCCCCTTCGGGCCAAGCGTGACTTTCACGGCATCCGCGATCTGGTTCACACCGCGAAGCACTTTTTTGCGAGCCTGTTCGTCAAAAATGATCTCTTTTGCTGACATCTTATCTCTCCAATTATTTCACCGCGCGCACCACGCGCCATTGCGAGCCCCATGTGAGACGTGCCGTGACACGTCTCAAACTATTATTCCAAAATACCAAGAATGTCGCTCTCTTTAAGGATCATGTGATCCTCAGTCCCGACCTTGATCTCCGTGCCTGCATATTTGCCAAACAGAACGCGATCGCCTGCTTTCACTTCCGGCGCCACGCGTGTACCGTCCTCAAGTCTCTTGCCCTCGCCAACAGCGATGACGATGCCCTCAAGCGGCTTTTCCTTCGCCGTATCGGGAATAATGATCCCACCAGCACTGCGCGTTTCACTCTCAACTCGTTTCACAAGCACACGATCCTGCAACGGACGAACTTTCATTTCTCTCTCCTTAAAATGATGCGTCATGGGCGCCACAAATACGGCGCCAGTCAACGGGCAACCCAGAGTAGGCACGCTTCCAAATCCGTCAAGCCCACCTAGCGACTTTTTTGTCACCGACGCAATTCCCCATGCCAGCAAAGCAGATTGCCTATCCCTGCACCATCCGCTCGCCTTGCGCGCCGCGCTACAGCTCGCCCATCGGCCTATGCGCCTCAAGGCGCATACGGCCTCCCTGCCGGCCGCTATGTGCTCGCCCGCTGGGCTCCGCGCATACGCGCCCGCCACTGCCGCCATCTACGCCTAAAATCGCCGCAAATCTGCATGAATACTTGATTTCCGATGTCGTCATATTTTTTGCGTTTTTGGTAAAGAAAGTGTTGACAATGTTTTTTTTTTATGATGCGATAGATTTATGACCCATCAAAAGGTTATCAATCATCCCCAAAAGTCATTATTATTTAGGAGTCCATGTATGAAACGCTTCTTCTTAATTATGTTTGCGTTTGCAACACTTGCCACCTTAAGTTCATGTTCCAGAAAAGCCCCAGATGTCTCGCTTCTGCCGGATTGCCACCAGTCTTGTCAAGAATTCACTAACTTCATTGAAGAAATCACCCCCCTCAAATGTAATAAATTTGAAGGAAGCGCTCAGAACCTTTGTCACCTTCTTGTCCAGAACGGAAACCTTATTGGTTTACCGGCTACATTAGCTATTTCTGATGATTTTTTTGATAAAGAAAGAAAAGACAGTCTGAAGGGAAGGCCTGTATATCAATTTGCTGATTATGTGCCTGGCAGAATAATACTGTATGATGGATTATCACAGGATGCACTTGAAAAACAATGCTACGAATCCTATGACAACAAACTACCCACAACTGTTGCTGAATTTGATGATTTAAGCGATCAAGATATTGAGAAAATTAGAAACTTTATATCAAAGTATATAGAGATCACAAATAAAGCAGATACCCTTGAAATACGAGACCGTCAGACAGAAAATATGAGTAACCATGAGCGTCGAGAAATATTTGAGGATGAATTCGGAATAAATCCAAATAACATTCAAAGAGAAAAGGGTAAATTCGTAGATGAAATTAGAAAGGCATCCAATGATTTACCTCGTTCCGTAAGTCATGTGAGATATTTGGATTTAAGTTCAGCAAATGATTTCTTCCAAGAGATGTTATTCTATTATGCATACATCGCCCTTAAATCAAAATATTCAAACTCCTCAAAAACACTTAAGAATAAGCCTGACCTGCTAAAGGATATTGAGAAATTCTCCAATGCTTATTTCAATAGATTTGTTCGATATTTTCATCAGTCTTATAATCAGTCTAATACCTATAACTATGATTACTATAAAAATGAGATCAGAGAACACATTCTAAGTGCTGTGATGGCATTTGTGATATCTGAGGACAGATTACCCTCCTCAAATGAGGAGATCATGTCCACTCTATATCTATCTATGCCATTTAATGATTTAGAGCGCATTGCTATATCCCTTCAAAACTATTCAATGCTGAATAAAGATTTTTTAGGTATAAAATTTTCTAAAAATGATCTTGCGGAAAACCTAAAATGCAATCTCGACAGAAATTTCTCTGATTTTGGAAACAAGGAGAAAGAAATCCTTGTATTTAAATACCTCATATCTTCATATTCCTGCCAATACATCGACATCCAACATAAAGACGGCATGATTACAGCAATAGATCCTGGCTGGGACAACAAAATTGGCACAAAAGACGACATCGTTATCTTTGAATATGACGAAGACAGAATTATGTCCTATATCAGAGAACTCAAAGCAGCCACACCCGAAAAAAAAATTAGCCAATGATGATGACATCAGCGAGAATACTGCTGCTGTCAAAGCATTACCCAGCCAGCAAGATGACAGCAGCGAGAATACTGCTGCTGTCAAAGCATTACCCAGCCAGCAAGATGACAACAGCGAAGCTAAATTCACAGAACATATCCTAGCATGCCAAAAAGCCATGACGAACGGCGACTTCAACGAAGCCCAGCTCTACTGCGATCTCCCGCGCGACATCTCACCGAACGATCCCAGATACCTCGCGCTCAATGAACAGCTCCGCAAAGAAATCGATTCCCAGAACGCCCTCTCCGATGTCCTGAAAAACCTCAGCAACGGCGAATGCCGCAACGCCGTCAACGCGCTCGACAACATCCAGAAGGGCACCTTCGCCTATACGACGATGCTCGAAAAAGACTATAAGACGAAAGCGCGCGAATGCTTCGAAAAGGCCCCAACACCCACACAAAATAGTAATGAGACCAATAAGGGAAAATGTGATACCCAAACCATTTCAAAAGAGAAACATCTTCCAAAGTGGAATATTGAAATTATCGATTCCTCTGTCATAGCTTCCATGCTTAAAGATGCAGAAAAGAATCATCTCCCATTTTTAAAGATAAATGCATCTGATGATCTGAAACAAAAACTCGAAAATTATATCAACAAAGATCCTTCAAAACTCAATCAAAATTCCCAAAATGCTTTCACTTGCGATCCAGGTAATTACATCAGAACATCAAGCAATATCGGTATTCAACTGGTTTATTGCAATGACTCTGAAATGAGCGTCGTATTCCTCAATCTCGTATCGCCTGGGGACAACAAAGCTCGAGTTTACACAGCTAAAACATTTGATCATCTCTTTGAAGAAGCTCCTGCTATTGACAAAACCGAAGAGACCGTGATCAACGGAGAGCGCGGTGCCTATGTCGCAGTAAAATATGAAACTTTTTCCGATGGGACTGGTACTGATCATACCGAAACTGACATTGCACATTACCTGTTTTTAGGTGATAAACTTCGTTATCTCACCGACTGGAACGCATTTCATATCGAAGAATCAAATTCTTATAACGATGATGGCACAAAGGATTATTCTTGTGATGCCAAGGCAACCGTATTACGCCTCGAAAGCACTGGAGCTAAACACGTGATGGCTACGAGTTCGGATAATGCACCTACTACCGCTCCTGCACCTACCCCCACGCCCTCGCCTGCTCCCGCACAAAACGATCCAGCCCCACAAGCCAAATCCCTTGCCTCTACGATCATGCGTTATGCAGAACATGAAATCTCCCTTGAAGAAGGCAAAACCGTCGAGCAATTCTTCTCCATCAAAAAAGGTCTCAAGCCGTGCTTAAAGTCTCCCAAGAAATGCTCCAAAACAATCGCTCCACTTGTCGATGAATCCTATGTAAAATTCAACAGAGGCGTGATCGCCGCAATCCTGCTTCAAAACAACAATACATTTAACAAAGATTTGTTTAAAGAAGTTCAAAAAACGCTCTTAATCCCGATGAACGATTCTTCAGAAAGAATGCGCATTGCCAATAAATCTCCTGTCGGAAGAGAAATTATGGGGGCAAACACACTCAGCAATGAAGACAAAATTAATATATTCGCCATTTGGTATTTACGTCAATTCCCATACGCTGGTGAAAACATTTGGAATAACACCCCTTCCACCAGGCGTTCGTGGAAAGATTATCTTGAGATGGCTGATTTATATTTAGACGCCATCTAATTGCCCCCCTCTTGTTCGGACAATCCACCGTCCTGCCCATCGGCAGGACGGTTTTGTTTTACGCGCCCTATGTACCTTTATTTCACCACCTCGCGCACGGCGCAACGCTTCTTACAAAAACTTACGGCATAAGCCCTGACTTCGGTGATATTCGGACTTTCGAACATCAAGCCTTCGATATAATAGCGCGTTCTAATTTGCGTTTCGGCTTCATCCAGAAGCGCGTTCATCATGGCCGGCACTTTTACAAATTGCTGCTCAAGCGGGATCTGGTTGACAACGGACGGCAAGAGGCATTTCAATTCCAGAATGATCGCACGGCGCCCATCACTGGCAACGATATCCGGACGGCCTTCGCCATATTCACGATTGGATTTGACCGAACACAGCGTGCGCAGCACGCCGACCATCATACCGTGGTAGAAATCTTCCCTGGCATCGTTCACACTGATGCTGTCATCCATAATTGCACATATTTCCCGCACGATATCAGCCGTATCGCCATCATACAAAGCCTGCAGCAATGCATGCGCATCATATTTCGCCAGATGAATATCTTTCCACCAATGCTGCATCGAGGAACGTATCACGGTTTTAACCTCAGTATTCGGCACCGTGACCTCGGCTTCCAATATATCATCATAATTTTTATACACATTCAGTGCTTTCAAATAGCCTGTATATAACAAAAAACTCCAGATCGTGTCTGGATTCCGTTTCAAATCCCGATACGACAGATTTTTATAAATCCGTGCCTGTATTGTCCCGCCATCCATCACCCCGGCTAAAACAGCACGATGCTCAGGAGTGCGTTCGATCACATCGTCAATGATATCATTGCCGCTCGTCATCACCCAATACGGCTGTATGGCAGCTTCACCTTCATCGTTTACCAAACCACGAATTGCATTGAGCAGACTCCACGGATTAAATACTTTCCGTCCCCCAAAGTTATAGCCATCATACCATCGTTCGATATCCTGATATTTATCATCCAATCCATAATAAGACAGCATCTGCCGAACCTCGACCTCGGTAAATCCCCAAAATTCATCTGGCAATTTCGAATTCACATCAATCACGCCCGGATTGTTCATGCCTGTAAATATAGATTCCTTCGCGACGCGCATACACCCAGAAATCACGCCATAAGCAAGGTGATCATTCGATTTGAAACCAGAGGATATAAATTTTCCAATCAGTTTGGTCGTTTTTTCGAACAAATCCGATCCCGGATGATGGCTATCGTAAATGGCTGCCTGCTGCAACGGCACATCATATTCGTCCACCAGAATGACCGTCTTTCGCCGTGTCAACGCCCACAGCCACTGGCTATAAAGCCCGAGGAATTTCGGCAAATCTTCCTCCGCAGCATTCCCATCCATAAAATTCTGCAACAAATCTGCCTGAACTCTGCTCAATATACCCGATGCCATAAGCCGTTTTCCATGCATCATACAAGCCCTGCACACAGCATCATTAAGCATCGAAACCACTTCTCTATAATGGCATCCCGACACATCTTTGAGCGACAAAGAGATCACCGGATACTGCCCCATCTCGCGCAGCACATCACCGCCAGCAGCCATCACCTTGAGACCTTCAAAATAACGGCGATTGTCCACTGGCTTGCCATCATCATCCAGCCGGTATTCAAAAAACGTCTCAAGTGTTTTAAGCATCAACGTCTTGCCAAACCGACGCGGGCGCGTCACCACGCAGATTCTATCCCCCCTCTCGACCAAATAGCGAATGAACCCAGTCTTATCCACATAATAGCATCCGCCATCGTGAAAAGCCTTAAAACTTTCGCTCTGCGCCCGAAACGGGATCAATCTATCAGCCATCACTCACCTCCGCTCGCCATCTTGACAAGGGCTTGCCCCCTCTGCCCTTCGCACCATAACTCGCCTAGATCCAATTAGCGAGTGTTTTATTTTGGGGCGTGAGCAATCCATTTGTATAGATACAAACACGCCATCCGCTCGCCTTGCGCTCCGCGCTACAGCTCGCCTATCGGCCTATGCGCCTACGGCGCATACGGCCTCACAGCCGGCCGCTATGTGCTCGCCCGCCGGGCTCCGCGCATACGCGCCCGGCACAGCAGCCTGCTCCCCAAATCACCGCAACCCCGCATGAATACTCAACGACGTCAGGGATTCGATGTTTGTAGCCCCAGGTTCGTGCCGTAGCCACCTACCAAGGTGATGCCGTATCTTAGGCAGAGCAGCAAGAAAATGCCGCGTATTGCGAAGCAATAGCGGC
>JAFZFY010000318.1 GCA_017555665.1 Pseudomonadota bacterium
CGTATCCCTTAGATGTGTTCATCATTCAGCTCTGTATTTGGCTGACAGATGAATCCGACTGGCTGATTCGTATTAATTGTGTCCCAAAGATTGCGTTTTTTCACAGTCTCCGTGACACGGCTCTCGCGCGGCGTATGCGCAGCATAGCCGCGCCCAAAGCATCATCAGATCCCCGGCTCATGCGCAGATAAGGGAAGCCTAGCGACACGAGATGTCAGCAACACGTCTGTTTTCAAAAAATTTTTTGCCTCGATCCGAGCGGAATCCCCTGTAAAAAAACTCAAAGTTTTTAAAAAAAATCTTGACGTATTCCAGCCGATTCTCTATACGGAAATTTGTTCGACGAGTCAGAGGATGATTCGCTGAATGATTTGCGCGCTTCGCTCTCGCGGTAATGTTCCGCGATCCTGAATGCAGGCAAGCCCAGGCAGTGCAGATCGACCGATCAGAAGGATAGCGTTACTATGTATCTCATCCACCCTAAAAGTTGCATCATTGAGCCGAGGATGATCGCGGGCGAAGTTTGTTTACATGCCGCATTGCGTTCCTGGCGGGCATGGACGGGCGATCATGCCAGTATCGCAGCGTCGCAGAGATTCTTTGAAAAAAGGCATATGCATGCCTGAATATATACGTCCGAAAGATGTCGGGCGCGAAGCTGGCTCCCTGTGCATCAGACAATGTCGTTCTGATACGAAAAGGAAGCCGAAATGACCATCAGGTAAAGGAGAATGGTTATGGTGCTCAAGAACTCGAAGAATTTACGCATTTCCAAAAACGACGAGCCCCAGGAGAAGATCCAGCGCAAGATTTTCAAGACCTGGCCGGAGGTTCTCGCGTATCTCAATATCGAAACCGTGGAACTCCCGTGGAATGCCAATGGCGAGATGGCGCTTGCGATCCTGAGAGCCAGGTACATCCAGAAGTTCAGCGCCCTTGAGGATGAATTTCTGGATGATGTCGTGGAAGCTTACAGCGACCGCAGCACGCCGGATCAGCTTGCGGCGCTCGGCGAGGCCATGCAGGAGCTCAAGCTGCGCTTCTGCCAGCTCAACATCCCGCTCAAAAGCGAGGCTGGCTATACCGTGTTTGCGGTCGCGGCAGATGACACGAGCGACTACCTGAGCCGTTGGAAAGAGGTTCTCACGCGGCGGCAGTTTTTCCGCAGCATCAACACGTTTGCGCTCCGTCACGGCGAGACACTCGACAACCCAGCCGACGACGTGCAGATCCCGATGCACTCCGTCCAGATCATCGGAGCATCCGAAAACCGCATCACGCCTTATATTCTCGACAAGTATTTCCTCATCGTGCCGTTCGAGACATACGACCAGAACCACCCGGAACCGCTCATCAACGTCCGTGTCTACGATATCCGGACCTGGCCGCTTCGCGAGCTCCAGGACATCAGCCTGTCGTTTGACAGAAACAATATCGAGCCTTACACGCTCTCGATACGGAACGACGGCACAGAAACCGTCTATGTCGGCGACGATCCTCAGCGCGCGCGCACCTGGAAAAAGACGGCGCTCAACGCTGACGGCGTCCTGATTCCCATCTACGAAGATGAGGACGAGGACGAGGATGACCAGTGGAAAGGCCTTGCGCTCGGCGCCTCTGCACCGCCCGCGATCCCTGATATCGAAGATGCCACGCCTTGGTTCACGCTTGACGGCAAAGTTGTCTATTACTACGATAACGACGATCTCGCCAATCGCCAGGAGGAGGACGAAAACGCCAGTCCGTCCGTGTCGATCCGCAAGCGCCGCGAACAGAGGCGGCTGCGCAACACGCTTCTCGAATACAATTCGGCAGACCAGAAATACAGGATCATGAGCCTCCCAGGTGCCGCCTATATCGACAAAGACGACCTTGTCTTATACAGGAATCAGTGGATCATCATCCCGGACAGCATTTTCAGCCGCGACGCGAGCTATATCCTTCGCCTCTGGAATCCGTTTACGGGCGAATGCCTCCGGCTGACTAAAAACGATATGGGCTGCCATGATATCGATCAGATCATCCCGACCGGAAACGGCGACATCCTGATGCTGCTCGACGACGGCCGGCTCTGCCATTTCGATGTCGATCTCGTCACCTGGCTCAAGTCGGATCTGCTGCAGCACGGCGTGAAGCTGGATGCCTGGCAGCCCGAGATCAACCGAGGCTACGAGAACTTCCCGGACACGGCAAATGTCCGATTCAGGCGGCTCCGACGCGATATCGCTGACCGGCTGCTCGTCACCTTTGCCGACGGCAAAACGCTCGATATCCAGCTCAACGATACCAAACGGCCGATCAGACGCATGCACCTTTGATCGATCCTGATCACCGCCCCTTGCGGGCGGATACGGCGACACTTCGCCGATATCCGCCTGCACCCTGCCGCAGATCGCCCGCACGCAAAGGCAATTCTCCCTTTCACAATTGAATATATAATTTATCGTTGACATTACACACAATGTGTATAGTCATCCTGTATATGTCTGGGCATGTTATCCAGATGATACATTCATCGCGTTGCTCAGTTGTCAGCAGAGCCTGACAAAGCTCAGAGTTGAGTTGAAAACAATCGCATGGAATTTGATAAGATAGGAAGCGACACTATGAATCTCATCCCCTTTTCCCAAAAACAGCATATATATATTGCTTGCGCATTACATATAAGAATTCAAGCAATCAGATTGATATCCAATCTCCGATGATGCTCCCATCGGTCATTTGATTTTTTAGCAAGATAGCGTTTCCGGCATGGCAGTGCCGTGCCTCAGATCAGGCATTCGGATTCCAGCCTTATGCCCATGACAAGTCTGTCCACTCTTCCGCAACGACGCGTGAAGAAATACAGCTCCATTTATAAAAGGAAATATTATGGCTAAAAAACTCACGCATCTCGCTCGTTTCTCCAACCGCGATCAGCGCGACAACGCCCCCATCCGCCACCTGGTCTTCAGGACATGGTCAGAGGCAAAAGCCTATCTCGCCCATGAGATGATCGATCTGCCAGCAGAAGCCGACGGCATTGAAACGCTCCGCCTGCTTCGCGATCGCTTTGCCGGCACATATACGGCGTTGCTTGATCCCGTGTTCGACGAAACCGTGCAGCAGGGTCGATCGTTTGACACCCTTGAACAGCTCTGCCGACTCGGCGACAAGATGCTCGAATTCGACATGACGCTCATACGTATATATCGCGCTGACAACAAAGTCATTCTGACAATCATCGACGACTCCGAAGCCAGTCAGGCATTCATCGCTCGCTGCCGTGTCTGCAAAAAGCCGTTCTTCCTCCCGCTCGCGATCTCCTCGAAAGTGTATTCGCCAACGAATATCATCCAATACCCCTTGCAGCCCATGCAGATCATCGCCCCTGATGACCAATTCTTCAAGCTCGACAACTATCTTGTCGTGATCCGCTGCGAAGCGGACCGCTTCGACCCGCGCCCTGTCTATGTCGCCAAAGCCTATGATCTCCGCTACTGGCCGCTCACGCCAGCCAGCACGACCCTGACCTATGACGGCTCGGATCTCATGCCCTTCTGCCTGAAAATCCAGACCGCCTGGGGGGAAGACTCCGTCTATTACGGCAGCCCCGATGCCCTCCGGAGCAACCGGGAATGGCATCGGTCCCCCCGCCCCCAGACAGAAGCTTTCACGTCACCGTGCGAGGAAGAGGACTCCTTCGATGACATCGTGCATCTCCCTGCGCTTTCGGGCAACCCGGTCCAGGATATCCCCTATATCTGCCATGCCAAACCCTGTTTCTCACTCGACGGCCGCATCTACTACTGCTACTACAATGACCCTAATGCCGAGACAAGCATCGTCAAAGACATCAGATATCCTCAGAGTGCCAGAACGCTGATCGAATATGATCCGCAGCACAAGACATGGCGCATGCTTGAGATACCGTTCGCAAACAGTATCGATGCCAGCTATCTCACGGTCTATAGGCATACCTGGATCGTCATCTGGCCAGACATCTGGCAGTACCACAACAACCACGGCTACGCGATCATGTTCTGGAATCCCAAGACAAACGAACTCCTGTACATGAGCAAACGCGATATCGGTCGCATCGATATCGATCATATCCTGTCCATCGATCACGGCGATCTCCTGCTCATCCTCAAGGATGGGCGCATCTGCCGTTTTGAAGGGGATATCATCTCCTGGCTGCGCTCAGAGAAGCGCGAAATCAGGCTTTCCCCCTGGCAAAACGAAATCAGACGCGATTACGACGGCTTCCGTGATACGCCGCTAAGATACCGTCATGCAGAAATCGACGACCGCATGAACATCACATTCGAGAACGGACAGACACTCGATATCGAATCATGCGAAGCCCAGATATATCACCGCACACACCGGTACCATCGCAGAGGAAGGATCTGAAGAAATGCGCGCCTATTCATGGCGCGCAACGCCTGCAAATCACAATGACCACGCCCATGCCTCATGGCGCCCCCAGCCCCATCTCGCGCATACGCCCCCGATTAA
>JAFZFY010000319.1 GCA_017555665.1 Pseudomonadota bacterium
GAAGGGGAGAGAGGACGGGTGTCAAAATCTTTGGCCAATTAAAAAGATCCCAGAAGCGGTTGATCGTAGTGAAACAGCGCTTCATTGATCAAAAAGATATCATACATTTTGTGCTCAATATAATATTCTATGATGATATCAAATTTTGAGCTTCCAGATAATACATAACCCGCAGATTCCAAAAGCGTTTGAGTTTCCAGCAGATCGAGTTTAAGGGCGATTGCAAAAGAAACAGCCGTTTGCTTGCTAGGGGTATAGTCAGGTTTTGTTTTAATCTTAGAAAACAGTTTTCGATCGATATTTGCGCGTTTATATATATCAGAAGGCTTTGCGCCGCTACTTTCGATCTTAAGCATCAATAGTTCAGAAAAAGACTGAGCGCGTTCTTTGATCACGTTGTCGAGGCTGATAAAATCAGTGGGTTTGCGAGATGCCTCAGCCTCCGATACCGCATGAGGGGCATTCACATGCAGGCGCTTGCCTTCTGTCAGGCACGGCTTGAGGGCGATATCAGGGGGGCAATTTGCGTCTTTGTCTTCACGCGCGAGCCTTTCCAGGCGCATTTCAAGACTACGGTCGCGATACCCCGTAATGTCGTCGCCATTTTCAAAGATCACAAGCGTGACTGCGAGTTCGTGTGTTTCAATAAATTTCGTGATCGCATCGCGCGCGACCTGATAAGCATCTTGCTTCGGATAACCGAAGATCCCGGCCGAGATCAGTGGGAACGCGATGGATTTGCAGCCATTCGCTAGCGCGCATAACATGGATTCTGTGTAACAGCTTGCCAGAAGTTCTGCTTCTCCTTGATGACCACCTTCCCAGATCGGGCCAGGCGTGTGGATGATATACTTTGCGGGCAGATCAAATGCAGGCGTGGCAACAGCCTTGCCTTCCTCGCAGAACCCGATCGCCTGGCAGGCATTGAACAATTTTTCAAACCCGGCAGCCTCGAAAATCGCCCCGCAGACGCCTCCGCCTGGAAATAGACGCGTATTCGCTGCATTTACAATCGCATCTGCTTTGACCTTAACGATATTTCCATGAATGATCCTGAATGACATATTCGCCGCCTCCCTCTGATTGCTGCACGCGTAATGGCTCTATAGTCATAACATTTTTGTAGAAAATAAAAACCAGCAATTCAACATAAAATAATTTTGGTTACAACTTAGCCGATAAACTTGTCTGAAGTATGGAGGGCATTGCGGGACAGGCAGTAGGCTGTAGATGGTATGCCTGCATGAGATCTCTCATGACTCCAGAAAATTTCCTATGGGCTGAACAAAAAAAATCTTGATGTCGCTTTGCAAGCGACCTTCTGTGCTTTTGCTTTGCGTATAGTCCCCGTCAACGCCGCACAACAGGGGCTGCGGCTTCACGATCATGATAAGGAGACCGACACATGTCAAACACCAATCTCACAGAACTTGTTTTCATTCTCGACCGCAGCGGTTCCATGTATGGCTGCGAAGCACAGACCATTCAAGGGTATAACAGGATCCTGACGGAACAGAAGCGGAATCCGGAGCATGCCCTTGTCACAACCGTGTTATTTGATGATCAGATTGAGATCGTCCACGACAGGAGACCGATTAACAGAGTTGAAAAACTTACGAATAAGACCTATTTCACGCGCGGTAGCACCGCGTTATATGATGCCGTTGGCAAGACGATCCAAAGCCTTGTGTATGTCTATAAAAACACGCCTGAGGCGAAACAGCCTCATAAAGTGATCTTCGTGATCATTACGGACGGCTACGAAAATGCAAGCTGTGAATTCGATGTTAGAGAGGTCAGCGATATGATCAAACTTGAACGCGATGTCTATCACTGGGATTTTATGTTCCTTGGCGCAAATATAGATTCGGCACAATGTGCAGAAAATATTGGCATCGATCGAAATTGTGCCGCCGACTTCGATACGGATGGAGATGGCATGGATAATGTCATGCATGGCATCAGCGAAGTCATTGATAAGAGAAGATATGAAAACTGCGAGTTGAAAGCAGCGATGAGCCCCGCCTGGCGCAAAAATATCAGGCGAAGGAATTGATGAAGCGCTCGTCGCGTAAGCGATGAGCCTTCCGCATGGAAGAATCTGAACGGTGTTCCGAAGAAGGGGAGATCATTATCACTAAATGTGTTGCATCTACTAAGAGCCTGTTTAGTATTCATTTCTAGCACGCTGAAAGCGTGCCAGAGTACAGCCCGGGGTGAGCGCGAAGCGCGCAACCCCAGGTAACAGAATTGCCACCCAAATATGCCTCCTGGAGGGGTGCCACCGCTATATCCACAGTCGAAGAACAGAGCCAATATTTATATACCCTCAGGGCAAAAAGCTCCTGTGCGGCTAACTACAGCATACCATCTACTGTCTACGGCCTGTCCTCAATGCCCTCTATACTTCAGACAAGTCTATGGGCTGAATGGTCACCTGAACTGTGACCTATTTTGTTTTAATGTGGATTGGATTCATGTATGATATAAATGTCTTAATTTAAGGCGTCACGTGTTTCTTTTTGGGGTAAAGGAGCAGATGATGAGAAAAGTAACGAAGCGTTGCAAACGATATGGGGTGACGAGCGTCCTGGCGCCAGTTCGATTCCGATTTTTCGTGCTGATGAGTGTCATGCTTGTCTTGTGTGTGTGTGTCGTAGGCTCCAATGCATTTGCCCAGAACAGTGTGCGTCCTGGTGGCCCCATACCGATCTGGCGGCCTGTGCCGCGCTGCCCGGTCTGTTGGCCGCATCCGCCGATCATCGAAGTTCCGCAGATCAATCGAGACGAGATTGCCATTGAAGTCGGCGAATATGACGTGGATGCGCAGGTCGATGGCATGTATGCGCGTGTCATCACTGAATTTACGGTCATCAATAAGAATTCTCGTATTTTCGAAGGCGAGCTTGAGTTTCCGCTGCCGGATGGCGCTGCCATCACGGGATATGCGATAGACCTCAATGGTGCGATGGTGCCGGCAAGTGTCGTGGAAAAAGAAAAAGCTCGGATTGCGTTTGAAGCAGAAGTCAAGCTTGGGGCAGATCCTGGGTTTGTGGAACAGATCAGAGGGAATGCCTACCGCACGCGTATTTATCCGATTCCGGCAAAAGGGTACCGCCGGATCCGTGTGGAATATGTAGCGCCGCTTGCGCTCAGCCCTGCCGGTGATGCGGCATTGGCGCTTCCCATGCCGCGTACAAAATTATCGAAACGCGATGTCAAAATATCTGTCAATATACCTGGCATCAGCGAGCCGGCGCTCAGCGGCCTCGGGGATGATCGCTTTAAGGCCGCAAAAGCATACTGGGTCGCCGAGTCGCATGAGCGCGATATCGCCCCGGGCGATGATATCCTTGTGGCCATGCCTGTATTGCAGCAAAATATCGCCGTGATCGAGAACACCGATGGCGATCATTATTTCCTTGCGAGCGTGCAGATTCCTGTACAGCCTGCGGCAGATGTCAAATTGCCATCCGCTTTCAGGATCCTCTGGGATGCTTCTGGAAGCCGAAAACCTGGTGATATTCAGGTGTCTAGGGATGTTCTGGAGCGGCTTCCTGAAAAAGCATCTTATGAACTTCATGTCTTTAGAAATACGCTTGAACCCGTAAAGACATTTAATAAACGCGATGAACTGATCGCTTATATAGATTCTCTGGCGTATGACGGAGGCACGGATTTTGAGCCTCTGGTAAAGCTGGCATCGCAAAAGTTCAGCGGCATGACGCTTTTCTTTACAGACGGCCTCGATACCTATACCAATGCTTTGCCGCAATTCGGCTCAAATGCGGTGGCACTGATATCTGGGGCGCAACATGATACGCCGGTGATGCGCCGCATTTGTGGTGGCAGGGTGTTGGATATCTCGATACTGGATCCTGCAGATATCTTAAAACAGATTGCAGATCAGGCACCTGTCATTTCTGAAGTCAATGGAAAAAATATAGGTAATATACAAGGCATTGGCATGCCTGCAATCGGGCGAATATCTGTGCTTGGCCGTCTGCTCGGCGCGCCGGGAAAGATATCAATCGTCCTGTCCAACGGTGCTAAATTGGATGTCGATCTGAGCCGGGCTGCAAAAAGCACGGGGCGTACCATCGCCTCCGCCTGGGCTGCATTACGTGTTGAAGAACTCTCGCCAGATGCTGAGAATCACCGCGATGAACTCCTCGCGATCGGCAGGCACTTTTCGATTGTCAGCCCCGTTTCGAGCATGATCGTTTTTGAACGCATCGATCAGTGGCTTAAATATAATATTGAACCTCCCGAAAGTCTTGCCGATATGCATAGGCGTTGGGAGGAATTGCGTATGACTGAGGCTGAACAGAAGGCCGATCAAAAAGAGAAACAGGATGATTGGCTGGCAGAACTCAAGAAGAATTGGCTGGCCCGTGTCTCCTGGTGGGAACATAAGCAGATCAAGCGTAAATATAAAAAGATGAAAGACTGCTATGAGGGTGAATGTGAGATCTATTATGTCGATCAATTTGGCAATGAATATATGGCAGATGAACACGGCAAAATTATCATTGATCGTGATTTGGACGATCTCGACTGGTCTGAGTTTGAGGCCGGAAGTTATGGGATAGGCGTCACTGGATCTGGGATGGGCGCTGGCGGTGGGGCTGGGATGGGCGGCTTTGGGGGAGGTGGCTTTGGGCCTGGTGGAGCCCCGCCTTCGGTTGGACGATCTGCTTATAGAGAGGCTCCTGCTGCTTCAAGGGCTCCTGTCGTGCAAGGAAGCCGTGGCCGACCTCAGATGAAGATGTTGGATGGAGGCGGAGGGTACGCGCCTGCTCGGGAGGCCCGAATGAGCTTGAACAGCATGAAGGCTGCTTCTGTCGATTACAAGAGCGATACGAGCGATTATAGAAACGCGGACGCTTCTATTGTCATTCAGGCTTGGGATGCCAATACGCCTTATCTGACGGCTATCCGTGATGCACAAAAAGTCTTTAAAGATAAAGATTCGATGTATCGCGAATATCTAAAATGGCGTGATAAATATAAAGATAGCCCGGCATTTTTCCTCGACTGCGCCAATCTCTTCATCACTGAAAAACAGACGGAACTGGGCATCAGGATCCTTTCCAATCTCGCTGAACTCAAACTTGATGATGTCGCGTTGTTGCGCGTCTATGCGTGGCGTTTGCGCGAAGCCGGGCAGTATGATCATGCCATCACGATCCTGCGCAAGGTCCTTAAGCTCCGTTCGGACGAGGCTGTTTCGTGGCGCGATCTGGCCTTGACTTTGACCATGAGAGCAAAAAAGACAAAACGCTCGGAAGATGTACAGGAAGCGCTTGAATGCTATCATAAAGCTGCCTTTACCGCTTGGGATCGTACGGACGCTATGTGGACTGCGCTCGTCGCACTTGAGGAGTTCAATGCGCTTGTTGCCTGGAGCAAACGCCAGTCGCTCTCGGGTAAATCGGTATCCGTACCTAAGATGGATCCTGTGTTTAACAAGCTGCTCGATACGGATCTTCGAATCGTCATGATGTGGGATTCGGATAATACAGATATCGATCTTCATGTCATTGAACCCAGTGGCGAAGAAGTCTTCTATGAGAATAAGCGGTCCGCGAATAGAGGTTTGCTCAGTTTCGATGTGACCGACGGCTATGGCCCCGAAGAGTATTTGATTAAGAAGGCTCCTAAGGGCGTTTATAAGGCGAGGACAAACTATTATTCGTCGCATGAACAGAAGCTCGTCGGGCCGGCAACGATCACTGCCATCGTTTATACGAACTGGGGAAGGGCCGGGGAAAATAGCAATATCACGAGCATTCGTCTCGGCAACGAAAAGGAAACCATCGATATCGCTGAAGTCAACATCAAGTAAATCGTGATCGTCACGTTTGGAATCGTTTTCGGCTTGTATGGATGCGGTCATTCTCGATTGGAGTATGACCGTGTGTGACAGAAAATGGCGTTATGGACACGCCAAATTCATTCTCAGATAAAGGCACTATGATGATTCTACCATTTGCTCAAAAAAAACATCATGCATCAAATTCCGGGCTCTATCGCTTCATCGCATTGTGCTGTGTTGCCGCGTTGAGCATTTGCGGCTGTGACATGCTCAAGACGATGAGTGAAGAGGGAGAAAACGCTCAATTCTTTGCGTCACCCGGTGATTCATCCGAACATGGGGACATGGTTCGTGCCAATGCGCCGCGTGCGGATAAGGAAATTTATAAACTTTTCGATCCCAGGACCATGATACAGATCCTTCAATACAAACACCCGGATGGCTGGTTTGCCGGAAGCAAAGCTGATTGGAATTTCAACAATCCGACCGTGCCGCATTTTTATTACACCTATGCTGTGGCACCAGATGCCTCAATGCAGTTTGCGTTCTCCTCAGAAGTGCAGATGATGGGGCAGGGCAGGATTGACCAAAATCCCTTTGCTCAGCCTCGGACGTTTGCTGAGCAAGTCTTTGTTCAGTCTGCAGAAAAAGATTATAATATTTCTAATGTACGAATTGTTGATGCCCGATATGAACAGGCTCCCGATGCCATGCAAAAGCAGCAGCAGATGTTTCAGGAAATGTCAGGCATGGGGCTTCGTCCCACAGAGATTCGCTGTCTGATCTATAATCTGAAAGTCCAGGGAACACGGGATGGAAAAGCGTTTTTTGTTTCCTATGTCGTTCCCATGAATTTCATTGAAACGAAGCCTGGCATGTCATATGTACACATGATTGATATTCCATCAGCCGTGTCGTATGGCGGTTTCATCGAAAAGGAGTCGCAGATCCAGCAAATTGCCAATGCCGCGATTCAGACGCTGGATGTCAATCCCCAGTTTCTTGAATATAAGCGACAAGTCGCGCAGGAACTGACGACCCAATCAATCGCTGAAACCAATAGAAAATTTGATATTATTCGGCAACGTCATATCCAGAATATGCGCGACAGCGATGCGCGTATGGACGCATGGCAGCGTGAATCTGATCGCAAGCATGCACAAGTCATGGGCGGTTCTGGTGGCGGCTCTGGTTCCATGCTCGATAAATGGGACGAATATATCAAAGATGTGGATCGTGTTTCCAACCCGAATGGCGGGGATATGTATATCGATAATCGCTATGATCATGCATGGATCAACTCTGATAATGAAGTGATGTATATGGATAGCGGCAGCTTCAATCCCAATGAAAATGCGGCGTTCAATAATAGGGAATGGAAACGCGTGCGATAGGGGATTTATGGTGTGCTGTCGGCGCATATGCCGCAGGCA
>JAFZFY010000320.1 GCA_017555665.1 Pseudomonadota bacterium
ATGCACGCCGGCATGCACCGCGTCGAGATGTGACGGAAACACGCTCGTGATATGCCACGATGACGGCACCACGACAGCGCAGAACTGCGGCGCGACGGGATGCGACGCACAAAAACTCGAATGCACGCCGGCATGCACCGCGTCGAGATGTGACGGAAACACGCTCGTGATATGCCACGATGACGGCACCACGACAGCGCAGAACTGCGGCGCGCCGGGATGCGACGCGCAAAAACTCGAATGCAACAGCAAATGCACGTCCACAACATGTTCAGGAAACGCACTGGTCATCTGTAACGAAGACGGGACGACTTCGGCGCAGAATTGCGGCGCTGTCGGGTGCAACGCCCAGAAGCTCCAATGCAACCCCAAGTGCACGAAATCGACCTGCGAGGGCAGCGTGCTCACCCAGTGCAACGAGGACGGCACCACGACGCTCAAGGAATGCGGTGCCGTGGGATGCGCCAACGGCGCGTGCAATCCGAGATGCAGTGCATCGAAATGCGACGGCAACAACCTGATCGTATGCAATCCCAACGGCACGACAACCACACAGCCATGTCCCAACGGCTGCGACAGCACAAAAGCCGTATGCAAGGCCTCCGGCGCGTGCTACACGTCCGTCACCGAAGTCAGCAACGCCTATCTGCTGCCCAGCGAAGCCAGCGCCGGCAAATCGGAATCGACCAAAGTAAACAAATATACCGACGAATATCTGTACGACTCGACCGAATACATCAAAATCGGCGCGCGCCGCGAATGGGGCGGAAGCATCGTATTCTTTGGCCTCGCGGACGGAAAGCCCGGCACCAACGGATCAAACACGATCGATGGCAACGACACCGGCCGCGAAGTCCAGGTTGCCATCTACGACGCATCACGGCAGATGCAGAACTGCGCCTATAACGCGTCCTGCAGCAGCGGCGGCCCGATATGCCAGAACTCGATCACCTTCCTCGGCTGGAACCCCGTCCAGGGCGGAAACCGTTGCAACATCGGCTCCGGCGTAGACAGCGTGACGAACAAGAATGGCATCATGGAGATCGTCACGACACCGCTCTTCTGGAACCCGAACTGGGATGCCAAAGACTGCACCTCGAGCGGATGCGCGACATCGCTCAAGGATCGAAAATCCGATGTCCGGCTCACGCAGCGGCTCCGTTTTGTCAAAAAACACATCGTCGAGCTATTCTACACGGTGCAGAACCTCGCCGATCTCAATCACACGATGTCTGCCCAGGAACTTCCGACCCTTTACGCGGCAAACGGCAAAGCCGGCCCGGATCTTTACAGGCTGCTCACAGCCTCGGGCAAAGAAATCGCCATCGACAAGCCAGCCAATGACGGCTTCTATGTAAAGGATTTCACCTCCGAAGAGCCGTGGGTCTCTCTGCAAAATGCCGATCTCTCCTACGGCGTCGGCATCCTTTACGAAAACGGCCTGCTCGAATATCAAGGGTGGCAGAACCGTGGGCTTCCCTTCAACAACGTCCGCTCACGGATCAAATTCGCGCTGCCCGCCAAAGGCGTCATTCAGGCACGCGCCTACCTGATTTTAGGCTCTTTCGAGACGATCCGCGGTCAGGCAGCCTGGCTTATGAAGAATCTGCCGCCGTTCGGCGTGCTCGATATCCCGACCGGAACATCTGCCGTCAGCGGCAAAGCCACGGTAAGCGGCTGGGCACTCGACAACAAAGGCGTGACAAATATCTATGCCCTCGTGGATGACAGCCTCATGACGGCATTAAAATACGGCGCATCACGACCGGATGTATGCAACGTCTGGGTCGGCTATCCCGGTTGCAGCAATGTCGGCTTTACGGGCACCGTCTCATTTGAAGGCCTGAACACATCGTGCAAACACAAACTTGAGATCGTCGCGCAGGACGGTGACGGCAACACGCGAGTCATCGCCCGCAGGCTGATCACGCTCAAATAAGTTTTTAGTTTTTAGTTTTTTTCGTGGGGGAACCCCTTTCTTTTTGCCAAAAGAAAGGGGGTTCCCCCACACCCCCTCCCGAAAGAAAGGCAATGTTGTGGTAAAGCCGCATCGAGGCGCAACCACTAAAGCCCCGAAGGGGCGACAGAATATAGTCCGGGGTAAGCCCGAATGGCGCAACCTCGGGAATTAACGCATAACGCCGGGGATTAACGCATAACGCCGGGGATTGATGCATAACGCCGGGGATTAACGCATAACGCCGGGGATTGATGCATAACGCCGGGGATTAACGCATAACGCCGGGGATTGATGTATAACGCCGGGGATTGATGCATAACGCCGGGGATTGATGCATAATCATGGGACATGTGCCCCCCTTGCGCCCCCAGACAAAACATGATAGTATTTGAATATAATTTATAAAACATACATGTATGTGCGCATTTTCTAGTCCAAATGGCGAGAAATAGTGCATTGTCATGCTGAAAATAGGGGTGATAAAATCACCAAATGATGGTAGTGTCTTTCGGACAATTTCATCCACTTACGATGGAGGCAAGGATGGTCAACAAAGCGATACTGATTGGGCGTCTCGGACGCGATCCCGAATGCAAGACGGCGCAGAGCGGCAAGCTCGTGTGCAATTTCACGCTGGCGACAGACACGGGGTTTGGCCAGTCAAAGACGACGGACTGGCACCGGATCGTGTGTTTCGACAAGCAGGCGGAATTTTGCAGGAATTATCTGCGCAAGGGATCGCTGATTTATGTCGAGGGCAGGATTTCCTACCGCGATTACGAAAAAGACGGGGTCAAACAGAAAGTCACAGATATCATCGCGAGTTCGATCCAGAGCCTTCAGTCGCGCTCAGAATCGCAGGGCGCGGCGGGCAATTTTGACGCGAATGCCTATGATACGCCATCGTATGGCGGCGGCTCGTCATACAACAGCGCGCCAAGCCAGTCATATGGCGGATCGTCATACAACAGCGCGCCGGCACAGCAGTACAACAACGCGCCGGCACAGCCGTACAACAACGCGCCGGCAGACAATTTTGTGGACGGTATCGCGAACGAAGATATCCCGTTCTAAGACCAGGGCGGCAATTGCCGCCGTGTATTTTTATTTTTGAGGGCGCAAAAGCGCCATTTTTCTGTATTTTTCAAACTGGAGAACAATCATGGCATGTCTGAAGATCGGTCCCGACAAGAAAGGTAATGTTGCGATTTGCGAAAATGGCAAAGTCGTTTTCTATGGCAAAGAAGCCAGCGCCCCCAAAGTCGATATCTGCGAAACCCTTGAGGCCAAAGATGCCGAAATCCTCCCCGGCTGGGTCTGCGCGCATACGCATATGTACAGCGCCCTCTGCCCCTATGGCATGCCCAGTCCGAAGAATGCCCCCGAAAACTTCACGCAGATCCTTGAGCGCATCTGGTGGCGTCTTGACCGCGCAATCGACAGGGACATTCTCCGCGCCTCGGCGCGTGTGTACACGGCAGAATGCCTGCTTCAGGGCACGACCTCGATCGTCGATCACCATGAATCCCCTGATTTCATCGAAGGCTCGCTGGATGTTCTCGCCGATGCCCTCGAAGAATTCGGCGCACGCGGCATCCTCTGCTACGGCGCGACCGACCGCAACTACGGCAAAAATGAAGGCAAGCGCGGCATCGACGAATGCGTCCGCTTCGTCAAAGAGAACAAGCGCCCGCTCGTCAAGGGCACCATGGGCCTGCACGCGCAGTTCACCTGCTCCGATGACACCGTGAAATACTGCGGCGACAAAGCCCGCGAGACAGGCGTCGGCATCCAGGTCCACGTCGCCGAAGGTTCGGCAGATGTCGAAGACGCGATCGCACGCGGCTTCAAATCCCCGATCGACCGACTCGAAAAACTCGGCTGCATCGTCCCCAACTCGATCTACATTCACTGCATCCACATGTCGTCCGAAGAGACGAAACACGGCGCAGACATGGGCCTCTGGTATGTCCAGAACCCGCGCTCGAACAACGGCAACAACGTCGGCTGGCCCTACAACCTCAACTATGCACAGAAAGTCGCCCTCGGCGTCGATGGCTGGTCCGGCGACATGATCGTCGAACGCAATGCCGGCCGCGAGCTCGCGATCAAGAACGGCGACGATCCCATCAATATCGATCACCGCCTCTACAGCGGCTGGCGCATGATGTCCGACTTCTTCGATGCCGAGTTCGGCCCGCTCAATGATGTCGAAAACTGCCGCAGGTCTACAAAATCATCCGTCGCCGACTTCCGTATCGTCGATGAGAACGGTGTCCGCCACACCGTCGTCGACGGCAAAGTCGTCGTCCGCGACCGCAAGCTCGTCCACGGCGATATCGACCAGATCCGCAAGGAAGCCCAGGAACAGGCCAACCGCCTCTGGGAACGCATGGTCGCCTATCCCGAAACATACGAATATCATTACGACGACTAATCCCTCTGCATCGCTGAACGCGACGCGCCTTGCGCGTCGCGTGGCTTTTTTGATGCGCATTTTCTCACGTCCGAACGCAGGGATCTAGACTGGCTCACATGCCAGAGAGGAGTGTGTCATGAAAAACATCACGAAAGTTATCAGCAGTATCGTCGGTGTTGTCGGCTCTCTCGCCGGCATCAGCCTCATGACTGCCTGCACCGAAGAAGAACCCACCACAAAATACGGACCACCGCCCTATTACGATGACTGCAAATCCACAAACAATTATCAGGCCTGCGTCGCTTGTTGTGAAGAGGCTGATGATGCCTATACATGCGTCGAAGACTATGTCAGAAATGGCTTCTGTTCTGACGAGCCCGCTGTGGAATATGGACCGCCTGCAACCGAAAAATACGGTCCGCTGGAACCCTGATCCCAGGATTCATCCCAATTAGCTATGATCATTGTTGTTGTGACCCCAAGTTTCATATAGGAGTGATTATGAAGAACATCACGAAAGTTATCAGCAGTATCGTCGGCGTTGTCGGCGCGCTCGCTGGCATCAGCTCCCTCACTGCGTGTACAGAAGAAGAAGATCCGCCCACCCCAGAATACGGGATGCCGGCTTTTTACGCTGACTGCAAAGCCACCGACAATTACGAAGCATGCGTCGCATGCTGCGAACAGGCCGACGACGCCTATGCATGCGTCGAGGACTATGTAAAAAGTGGCAACTGCTCAAGCATAGCCGCCGATTATGGTCCGCCCGATGCCACCGAATACGGCCCGATCGCCCCGTAATCCCCCCTGCAGGTAAAACCATGAAGAACATCACGAAGGTTATCAGCAGTATCGTCGGCGTCGTCGGCTCACTCGCTGGCATCAGCGCCCTCACAGCATGTACAGAAGAAGACCCGCCCGCCCCAGAATACGGGATGCCGGCCTTCTACGCAGACTGCAAAGCCACCGACAATTACGATGCATGCGTCGCATGCTGCGAAGACGCTGATAATGCCTACACATGCGTTGATGACTATGTAAAAAATGGCTTTTGCGCGAACACGACGACAAAATATGGCCCGCTTGAACCTGATGCGCCTGTGTATGGTCCACCAGAGTGGTATTGATGTCGCCGTGTAACGAGATGAAATGACGTTTGAAATGTCTCAATAATCAAACCCATTTCATCTCATCCCCCCAAAACAACGCTTTCCTTTCTTTCCGGTGGCGCGACGCGCGCTGCCCCTCACTCTTCC
Organism: Pseudomonadota bacterium; assembly: GCA_017555665.1. GTDB lineage: Bacteria > Myxococcota_A > Bradymonadia > UBA4248 > UBA4248 > UBA4248. Next base: position 5,636 of record JAFZFY010000320.1, read on the forward strand.
ATAAAAGGACAAAAACATGGAAAAAATTCTTGAAAGACTTGGTGTGACAACGAAAGTTGCTGACGAAAAGACCGTGAACGAGACCGCTGCCCGCTTCAAAGAGCAGAAGCTCACGCTCCCGACTTTCGAAATGCTCGCCGATCCTTCAAAAATTCCCGCTGACATCAAGGCGAAACTCGCCGATGTCGATCCGGATGCCCCCAATCCCCTCAACCTCTATCGCGTCCACTGGTACAACGGTGAAGATCGCAAATCGATCGTCGATGTCCCCGTTCATCTCGTCCTCACCAAGGAAATGACCGGCATCGATGCCACCATCATCACGATGGTCGGCTGCCTCGCCCCGATGATCGGCTCCCACAAAGTCCTCGCGGCTTACGCATGCCTCGCGCCGCGCGTCATCCTCGGTGCCTTCAACCCCACCAAGCATCGCGCTGTCTGGCCGTCCACGGGCAACTACTGCCGCGGCGGCGTTGCCATCAGCCGCCTCATGAATTGCCGTGGCGTCGCCATCCTCCCCGAGCGCATGAGCGCCGAACGCTTCCAGTGGCTCCGCGAATGGACCGTCAAGCCCGATGAAGACATCATCGCCACCTACGGCTGCGAATCCAACGTCAAAGAAATCTACGACAAGTGCAACGAGCTCGCGAAAGATTCCACCAACTTCATCCTCAACCAGTTCGCCGAGTTCAACAACCACCTCGCACACTTTTTCTGCACCGGCGCAGCCCTCGAAAAAGTCTTCAAAAACTTCCAGAAAACCCATGCCGATGCAAACCTCCGCGCATTCGTTTCCGCCACAGGTTCGGCCGGCACCATCGGCGCTGGCGATTACCTCAAGGATAAATACGGCTCCAAGACCATCGCGGTCGAAGCCCTCGAATGCCCGACGCTCCTCTACAACGGCTTCGGCGATCACAACATCCAGGGTATCGGCGACAAACACGTCCCCCTCATCCACAACGTGATGAACACAGACTATGTCCTCGGCCTCAGCGACAAAGCCTCCGACCACATCTTCTGCCTCTATAACAGCGAAGCCGGCCGCAAGCTCCTCGCCGAACGCTATGGCGTCAAAGCCGAACTCATCGAACGCCTCAAATACCTCGGCCTCTCCTCGATCGCCAACATCCTCTCGGCCATCAAGATGGCGAAGTTCATGAAACTCGGCAAAGACGATGTCGTGATGACCGTCGCCACCGACGGCGCCCGCATGTACGGCTCCGAAAAAGGCCTCATCCTCGGCCGCGACTACAACGGCAAAGCCGATTTCGACGCACTCGATGCCGCCGAAGCCTACGGACAGTACATCCTAGGCCTCAACACCGACAACATCATCGAGCTCACACAGCAGGATCGCGAACGCGTCTTCAACCTCGGCTACTTCACATGGTGTGAGCAGCAGGGCATCGATATCGAAGCCTTCGTCGCCCGCAAAGACCAGAAATTCTGGACAACCATGCGCAGCTATGTCCCCGAATGGGACAAGATGATCGAAGCCTTCAACAAAAAGGTGAACGGTTAATACGCTCCCCTGGAGACGTGTCACGACACGTCTCTACGGTTCGCTTTCGGCGCTATCGGCTACGCCGATACGCGCCTTTAACGCGGCTATTCCTGCGGGATACGCCGCGTTTTATATATCTATCTTGTTCCAGATTATTATTCTGTCCCCTGTATTCGGAGTAAGCATCATGAATCATAAATTATTGTATCTTGTCCCAGCTGTATGTACTTTGGCATTATTTCCCGGTTGCCGCCAAAAAGCACAAGGCGATCTCTTCTGCAATATTCCAGCACTTGATGATCGCTGTCCCAAATACTTGCCAAAAGATCTAATCACCGATGCCGATGCCGACAGCCACGGTTATTTGAAAGGCTGTACCTCGGATATGCTCCTCAACCGCGTCGGAAAAACAGAACGCAAAAAAGGCACAAACCTGGGGTCGCACTACTTCTGTCAAAGATCACAGATGGAATCTCAGGCGCGTGAAAATCTCACACACAGAAATCCATCTGTCCGCATCGCCTCCCTTGCCGTTCTGATGCTTTCAGAAACTAATATGGATCTCGTTTTCGATCATCTCGGAAAAGAAAAATCTGCCGATGTTCACGATGCCATACTGCGATATTTCAAAGAATTATTCGTGTTTAAGCCCTACCGTTCCTCAGAACAAGGCAAGCAATATATTGCAAAACTGACAGACTCAAAGTGGCCCGAACATATACAAAAACTCGCGCGATTACTCTCCGATCCCAATTTCGGCTATGCAGAAGCCCCATGCAACGCCCCATATCCAAAGTTCTTCAAGACTGTCATTAGAAAAAATACAACCGCATTCGCGACACCGGATAACGATACGCAAGAAGCTGCCCAAGAGCCTGCAAATACCGAAAAACCAGCAGAATCCCCCTTGGTCTTTGAGCCGATCGATGATGCATTGGATATATATATCAATTCACCAAAACCGATGATTCCCAAATTTACGGTCAAAGAAATCTCTGCCCGCGAATATCTCGCCTTAATCGAAAAGAAAATCACGCTGGCAGAGACCAAATCGTGTGATCCTGAACCCGCCAAAGACATCAAACCCGCCCCCCCGAGCCGTGAGCATCGTGGCCTTGATTTCGGACCCGATCCTGAAGAAGACGTTGCAGACACATGCAGAATCGATGATGGTACCGTATGTTTTTCATCCGAGCTCATCAAAAAGATATTCAATTCATCAAACAGCAATTACTGCCCATATACCTTGGATGAAAATTCAAGTGATCAAAATGCCTACCTTTTCTGGGCATGCAAATCCAACTGTCATAAAACCCGTTATGCCGTGTTCTCCCAAATCAAAGAAATGCTCATTCATAAAGTTCCATATATCCTCCCAACGGAACCACAGACCCTCTACAAACTGGCAAGCACAGAAGATTTTGATCCAGCTCCGCTGTTCGAACGCATGATTTCTTCTAATAACGCTTTACTCAGGGCTGAAGGTTACAAAAATGCCATCAGAGCCTATCATGCCCAACAATCCGAAGCATCCCTGCTATCCTTGATCGAACGAGCCTCCAAAGACAGCGCGCCCAATGTCGTGAGTGACGGAATGATGGCATGCCAAGGGCTGAGCGAAGGCAACGGAATGTATTACTGGAATCTGATGAATGAAAAAGACGGCCTGTGCTACGACGGCACTATGGATTGCAATTGCCGTGTGAGTTTGCAGGGCAGGGAACTCGAAAGAAAATGCTATCCCTACTTTCTCAACAGCACCGATCCGTTTGTCATGAAAGTGTCCCAAGAAATGAAAATCATCTATGAAGACGGGACGTATTTTTATTGAAAACACAGGTTCCTAATTGCACCTATCCCCTACTGCCACATCCCAGGATCTCATTACGATCATCCCGAGTTATGTTATTAGCAGCAGGGGATAGC
>JAFZFY010000321.1 GCA_017555665.1 Pseudomonadota bacterium
ATATTAATTAATACGGTTATCATATTTATGGGTGAGAGCTTGCTGCTTCTATGGGACGAACTTCCTTGCCTTTAGAAAAATGAAAAAAAATGAGGCTAGACTTGATTTTATCAGTTAGCGGAATTATACTAGTTCTTACTGGACATCATTTATAAACCATAATAGAAGGAGGATGACAAATGATGACATTGAAAGAAATTATTAAACCAACGAAACAAACGATAGGGAGGCAGAAGATGATTCTCGATGGATATAAGAAAGAAATAGGCAGAGTGGTAATCGGCAAAAAGGTCGTACCAGTCTATATTAAAGGCGCTGAACATAATCCACCACATGTTCATGTCGATTTGGGTAAAACCTCTGGGCTTGTCGAGATTTTAACTGGTGAACAGTATAAGGGCAATCTGACACTTAAGCAATTGGAGATTGTGTCTGATTGGGTGAGGCGGCATAGAAATATGGCAAAAAATGAGTGGAATAAGGCGAATCCGTGGCTAAGAATTGATTCAAGCACAAAATTGATCTGTAGTCTTGAGTATCTGATTCCAATTCTTGAACGACGAATTAAGAATGTAAAACGATTGCTGAAATCTGGATCAAGGATTGATTTGTTCAAGGCAACGTGTCGGTTGGCTGGTACAATAAATCGTGTTGAAACGATTGGAGGCTGAAATGGGCAAAATCATATATGCACCCAAAGTCGAGGGAAAACTGAGGAAAGTATGGCTTAAATCATTTGCACAATACAAAGAATGGAAAGAATGCGTGGACTGGCATCACGACATTGTTTCAGTGGAGATCATTGAGCCGTTAGTTCTTCGTGTGACGTTTGATGATGGCAAGGTGACCAAATATCATGTTATCGATACGGCTACTAAAGAAGGTGGGTATATCCCGGATAACATTGATATACTCAGAAACCCAGAGGTGTTTAACAATATAAGAGTTACTCCCTGGGACGTTGATTGGCCAGAGGATATTGGTCTCGGCTGTGAGACGTTGTATCACAGTGGCGAAGAACTTGTGCCGCCGAGGCCGAAGAAATAATAAGGAACATCTGATTTCTTCCTATCCCACGCCCCTTTTATCAAAGGGGCAATGGGCTTAAGGGGTACTATCCGATATAAGCATTAATTCAGCCGCCACCAAGGTTCGGTATTCTTAGGTGCATCTAAGTCAATGACTTCACCAATGACTGGCGTTAATAGATTCCATGGCTTATCTTTGGATGATTGATAGATATTCTCAAGCGGGTCATACCAACTGTGTCTCGATAATGTGAATTTGGCGTGATGATAGGTCAAAACATATTTGGGATGAAGGATATCCAATGCTTTGACGAGGCCATCGGGCATGAGATGGACTTGATTCCATGATGGGTTATATTGACCATTTTCCATAATGGCAAAGTCGATGGATTTGAATTGAGCGATGATTTTTTGGAAATGATCGCCAAAACCTGTGTCGCCAGTGATATATATATTTCTTGGACCTGCGATCATGAATGAAGCCCAGAGCGTGGGGTTGCCAGAAAGCCGTCCGGAAAAATGTCGCGCTTCCAAGGCATAGAGCTTTGTATTTTTATTGATGGGGATAGATTCGCCCCAGTCGAGTTCGTGTATGCTTTCGGAAGGATAGCCCCAGTATTCGAAGTGCTGCCCGACACCCAGGCCGCAAACGACTGATTTTACTCTGTCTTTGAGGGCGAGAACGGTCTTGTAGTCGAGATGATCCCAATGGTCATGTGTGATGATGAGGTAATCGATTTCGGGGATATCGTCTGGTGTATAAATGTCAGTGCCTTTATATGGGCTGATTGCAAGGCTGAGTGGAAACCGGCTGTCCAGAACGGGATCGATGAGATAGCGTATGCCGTCTTGCTGTATCAATACCGAAGAATGACCGAACCAAATGACGAGATCTTGATCGCGATGGAGGTCTTTAAGGGCTGTCTTTATGGCAGGCAGTGGCTTGACGGGTGCTCTTTCGATGTGATCTGGTTTAGGGGCTTCCTTTGGGGATGCATCGCCAGAAGTGAACATCTTGGAAGGCGGGTCATTCTGGAATGCACCATTTTTATAGTTTGGCGATTGCTGGATGCGTGCAAGTCTCTCACCTTTGGGGCTTTGGCCGAGCTCTTTCCACATGAGGATGCCGATAATGATGAGGAAGAGTGCGATGAGGAGTAGCAGGGCGAGCAGGAGTTTTTTGATCATGGCGTCATCGTATGGTCGGAAGGAGGGCTTGTATTGGTCTGCGCCCCTGTCCCCTTTCAAGTCATCTCCCCGTTGGGGCTGAGGCTTTTGAAACGCAAAGCTATTTGAGTTCGCCAAAACTGGCGTGGGGGATGCCGGAGCCAGAGGAGCACGTGGTATTATAATAAATACGGTGATTGGATGCGAGATAAAACATAGTTCTGGTCGGGGGACTGCGTTACGACTCAGCCTATAGACTTGTCTGAGGTATGGATGGCATTGCGGACAGGCAGCAGGCAGTAGATGGTCGGCAGCAGTTAGCCGCACAGGAGCTTTTTGCCTGAGTGGATATAAGTATTCGACTGCTTACAGGCGCTAAAGGTGTTGAAATGCTCATGATTTGGAGGGCAGGTGAAGGTCAGCATTCGCCGGACAGTGTCATAAGGCTTGACTGGAATGCTATCTGCTGATAATGTCATGAAGGTACGATTGGGCGATTTGACGCGTTTGAACAGCCTATAAAATTTGGAATTATATAGCGTTTTGGGAGGTTAGGGTGATGGTTAGATTGGTCAGAAAGGTAAAACAATCACAAAATATATAGGGTATTCAGCCTGCGACATGTTGAGGTTGTATTTGACAGTGCTGGCTTTGTAATTTACTTCACTGAAACGCGCTACATTCCTTCATTATGATGCATCAAGATTTTCTTTTAGCCACCGAATCCACGCTCATAGGACAGAGCCTTGTAGAAAGAGCAAGAATAATGTCGAAACAGCGTATCGTTATTTGTTCAGCCGCAATCCTTTTGTGTTCATGTGCGCCTAAAACCACCCCCGCACCTTCCGCGGCGGCAGTGATGCCCCCCGAGGTTACGCGGACGGCAGATGAAAACCACGAGCAATGTGGTGAGACTGTTTGTCAATACGGCGAAGTTTGTAAAGATGAACAATGCAAAACTCGCTTTGAAATGAATGTCTATCTTGCGCCGATCCCCAAGGAAGGGGAAGTGACCAATGACAGTTACGATTATTGGGAATGCAAGAGTGAGACATGCACCTATCGTTCAAATCGGATATATACCATTCCGAAGGGGCTTCGCGTTCGGGAAGACCAAGTTTATTGCGGTGGCGAGGGTATTAAATTATCTCAGATGAAGGATTATACCTGTACAGAGCAGGGATGGGTTTGTTCTTCACCGAATGGTTGTGCAGATTGTGAAGCGGAATGCCGTTACCAGTCATGTGTGAGCGAAACATGTAATCCAGGTGATAAATGTATGTCTGGATGCTCATATTTTGGTGGTTTAGAGGGCGTTTTTAAATGTGAGGAAGGTGATTGCGAATGCGGGACAAATCGATGCGGCAAAAATCAAATATGTGCATACGGCAATTGTTATTTTGGCGGTGAGATTAGAAATGATTTTGGTGACTGCGAATTTAAAGAGGAGTGGGATATTTGTGGGACGGGGGATCCCCCGGCGCAGATCATTAGCTATACTTGTCCAAAGCGTTGCCCTGCGGATATTCCTCCAAAAGTGAAGGATGGTTATGAATATATAAGGCGCAGTA
>JAFZFY010000029.1 GCA_017555665.1 Pseudomonadota bacterium
CAGGCCTTACACTCGAACAGATCAACTTGCTATGACAGACGATAACCGTACAATTTCGACATATCCAGGCAGAACTCCCGGTGAACAAATCATTTATGAGATGAAACGCGAATCATGGGAACGAGAGGAAAATGCAAGGGAAGACGGGAAAGAAATCGGAAAAGAAATCGGAAAAGAAATCGGAAAAGAAATCGGGGAAAATAACGAAAAAAAGCGAATCGCAAAGTCCATGAAAGAAGCTCATATTACCAATGATGTCATTGTGCAATGTACAGGCCTTACACTCGAACAGATCAACTTGCTATGACAGACGATAACCGTACAATTTCGCCATACCCAGGCAGAATTGCCAACGCATCGCCATACGCCGATGCGCCAAAGTCCTGCGGCTCTGATGTCGTAGCAACTAGCAGCTAGATGCCTGCAATTGTAAAAAGTCAGATGGCAAAATAACTGCCGTTTCTGATTCTGAAAAATCACTAATATTTCTCGTGATGATATAATCCGAATGAACAGACAGAGCACACTTTTCCTGCAGACAATCTTCAAAATCCTTGAATTGAACATTTTCAATAGCTTTCAATAGCTTTCAATAGCTTTTTGCACTTCAGCATGATTCGCAACCGCAATTGTCAGGATATTACATAGATTTTTCAATAATTGCCTCCGCCGCGGTTCATCTATATATTTTCTCATAATATAAAACAAATTCGAGACAGAATGAAACGCCACATACCCATAGACATCTCTACGCGCACAAAGTGTCATGATTGCATTGGCATCGTTATAAAAAGGTTCACGATGAAGCAAAAAATCCAGAATAACGTTCGTATCAATCAGCACGGTACTTTTCATCCAGAGCATCCATTAGTTCATGGGTTTCATCAAAATCTTCAGGCAACAATGAACCTTTTGATGAAACTCGTCTCGGATTCCAGAGATCTTTAACGATGTGTTCACACATCTTTGATTCAATCAACGCTTCAATATCTTTCGGCGTAAGCGTTTTACCTGGATGACCTATTTGACCGCCAACTTTACGCCCTGATTTAGTTCGTCCATTGAATGTGTTAGCTGGTCGGGATGGCTTTTGATCGTGGAAAGAGGAAGTGAAGAGTTGCTGCTATTTCATTAGAGGGGGGGCTGAACAGTAACGCAATGCATCAAATTCCCTTCTTTTCCCCTTGCCTCTCTCGCCCAAAAAGCGCATACTGCCCGACCGCGATTGCGGGCGAGCATGCAGTCGCTGCGCGGCTGGAATCGGCCGCGGAGAGGAAAGTCCGGGCTCCAAAGAGGGAGGATGATCGTTAACGGCGACCAGGGGAAACCCTCGGGAAAGTGCCACAGAAAACAAACCGCCTCGGGCATGGCTCAAAAGGCCGCCTGGGGTAAGGGTGAAACGGCGAGTTAAGCGCTCACCGGGGTCATGGTGACATGGCTCGCATGGCAAACCCCATCCGGAGCAAGATCAAGCAAAAGGCGCTTCACGGCAAGGCTCCTCGCCTGAGTCCTTTGGGTAATGATCGCTTGAGGCGGCAGGCAACTGCCGTCCTAGATGAATGACTGCACTGCATCCCCTCAGGATGCACGACAAAACCCGGCTTACCGCTCGCCCTCACAGTCGCAGATTTGCGGCGCGTATGCCGGCAGGCATAGCGGCGCATACTGCCGAGCGTATCGCAACGCGATAGCGAGGCCGCGAACCATGCGTTCGTCGTGTGTCTTTGATTGACATTCGAGCCGCCTATATTTTATGATTTGGGCGGGTTGTTTTTATTCAGAAACAACGCCAGGCGGTCTCATTTCTGAATCATCTTGCCGATACACGAATGAACATCAATACCTATAGCCAAAAGCTGTCCCCCAATGACTTCAAACGCTGGGAGACTGCCGTCGACAAAAATCAGATCGACAATGCCGCTCGGATACTCGTGGAAGCCGGCCTGATCAGCGAGGCCATCGAATTCTGCAAGACAAAGAATGCCCCCAACACGGCCATAGGCATCGCCCTGGCAAACAAGATGTACGACGAAGCAGAGATCCTCTGTCACAAGACGAAGAATCTCCCCAAGCTCGCGGAAGTACTCATCCAAAGAGGCGATCTCGAACGCGCAGCAGAAGTGTACATCTCTCTGTCGCAGTTCTCCAATGCCGCGATGTGCTATCTCAGATCGGGCAACACCGCAATGCAGTGCGAGATGCAAATCAGGGCATTCGAGGCGGAGCTCGATCTCGCCGATGGAGATCTCCAGACCGTCACCGTCAGCCGGAGCATGGCCATTTACGCCGCCAAAACGCTCATCGAATACCCCGAGCACAGGCTGCGCGCGCTTGAAACGCTGCACAAGGCTTTCGCGCTTGAAGACACGGCGCGCGAGCTCATGCAGGCCGACAAATTTGAACTCGCCGGATGCTGCTACGAGGCCATAAAAAAATACCCGGAAGCTGTCGAGGCATATCTCGAAGCCAACCGCACCTCTGCCGTGTTCAACGCGCTCAAACGCGCCAAGGACGACCAGCTCGAAATCGACACGCTCCGACGCATGCGCGAAACCTACCGGCTTGCCCAGAAATACGCCTCGCTCAAACGATATGACGAGGCGATCGCGCAGCTCAAACAGGTCGATTCTAATCACCCGGACTACATCAACGCGCTCGAACTGCAAGGCGATATCTACTGCAAGATCAAGAATTTTTCTGATGCCGCCATCTGTTACGAGTCCCTCCTGTGGAACGAGCTGCCGCCGGAAAGAACATGCCGGATCGCATACAAGGCAGGCTACTGCTACGAGTCGATCAAGGATTATTCCAACGCCTACAAGCGGTATCAGCGCGTGTACGACATCAACCCGGAATTCCATGACATCCGCTCGACACTCGAGCTCATCGCCGACAAGAGGCGACAGCTCGCCAATCCGCCGGAGCCCTCCAAGCCGCCACAGCCCGAACCCAGCACCGTCCAGCAGCTCAATATCGGAAACACGGTCATCCCGGTCAGCTTCGACAGATACAAGATCATCGAGGAAGTCGCCCACGGCGGCATGGGCATCGTCTACAAAGCCACAGACACGATCCTCATGCGCACGGTCGCACTCAAGGTCCTCTCCCAAAAACTCAAGGACAACCAGGTCGCCATCGAGTATTTCATGCGCGAGGCGCGCGCTTCTGCCGCTCTACAGCACGTCAACATCGTCACGGTCTACGACATCGGCTGTCTCGCAGACGGCTCTGTCTACATGGCCATGGAATTTGTCGAAGGCAAAACGCTTAAACAGATCGTCACCAAGACCGGACCGTTCCCGACACCGTTCCTCGTGCAGGTCGCGATCCACGCGGCAAAAGGCTTACAGTACGCGCACGACAACGGCATCATCCACCGCGATGTCAAATCGTCCAATATGATGCTCGCAAAACGCGACAAAACCCTTAAAATCCTCGATCTCGGACTCGCAAAAGTCGTCACCGAGCATGACCGCAACTCGACACAGGCCATCGGAACGCCCTACTACATGAGCCCTGAACAGGTCCTCGGCAATGAAATCGACTGCCGCTCCGACATCTACTCGCTCGGTGTCACGCTCTTCGAACTGGCGACCGGCACACTGCCTTTCATCAAAGGCGATCTGCCTTACAAACACGTGCACGAACCGCCGCCCCTCCCGAGCTCGATCAACCCGAACATCGATCCGACAATCGAAGACATCATCCTCAAAATGATGCAGAAATCACCGGATGACCGATTCGCCAGCTGCAACGAAGTTATCTCTGCGCTCAGGAAAATCCCGATCCGTACCGATTTATGATCGGGGGCTACGCCCCCGCGGCGCTATTTCGCGAAACGCGAAATACGCGCCTCCCCCGGGCCGCTTTCGCTCCGCGATACGCGGCCTTTTTTTCACCCATCGCCCATGACTGAACGCCCGACAAAAGGGCAAACGATACGCAACTTCACCTAAAGGTAGCCAAATGACAAAAAAACTCCAAAACTTCATCGCACGCAACGCAAGCGGCACTTTCTCAAAGCCATCCGACGACTTTTTTCACAACTACGCATCCATCTTCCCGCAGGAAATCATCGAGATCTTTAACCAACTCGGCTTCGGATTCTGCGAACACAAATGCCTCCAGATCGTCGACTCATCCAGTTTCATCGTCATTCTCTATGAATTCGGCATCTCGATCCTCGACAGCGCCGTGTTCGCCATCACAGCCCTTGGCGATCTGCTCATCTACCAAAAAGAAAGCTTCGAAAATCAGGCACCAGGACTCTTCCTCTACTCCCTGCGTGACATGACATGCACGCGCCTCTGCCATCCCCAGGTGCTCTCAGAATGGTTTGGCGAGCTTGATTTTTCGGACATCGACAACCTGGACAAGCTGCCTGACGATAGGAAAAATGCGCTCATCCGCGCCATTCATACACTTGGCCTCGGAAGCTATGTCTACGGCCCGAGAGATTTCTCCGCATACGCGCTCGAACCCGGCATGATGCTTGGCGAAGTGGTTTACGAGGGGCAGGAATGCGAGCGTCTCGAACCCGTCCATGCCATCAGTTATCTCCAGGATTTCTGCGAGTCCATCACGCTCCGAAATGACGACAACGCGATCCCCTTCAAACATCTCACGCTCGATGAAAAGATCGCCAGCGAGACTGCAAAGGCCGAGCGCTTCAACAAACCTGAGGATGCCGCGACCGATGATGCGGCTGCCGCCACCCATGACCAGATCATTGCGCCAAGCGAATCACACGCCGAAATCGAAGCGACAGCCCCAACAGCCCAAGAGGTGCAGCCGACAGCCCCAGAAGCTTGCGAGACGGCTCCGGAAATTCACGAAGAACAGCCCACTGACGCGATTCCCGAAACACCCGTGAACCCCCTCTATGCGCAGCCGCAGCAGCCCGTACAGCCGCAGGAAACGCCCGTGATCGCGCCACTCTATGCGCAACCGCAGCAGCCCGTACAGCCGCAGGAAACGCCCGTGATCGCGCCACTCTATGCGCAACCGCAGCAGCCTGAACAGCCGCAGGAAACGCCCGTGATCGCGCCACTCTATGCGCAGCCCGTACAGCCGCAACAGCCCGTACAGCAAATCCCTGCACAGCCAGTCTATACGCATCCACAGGCGCAGAACCTCACCTATGGAAGCCTTCAGTCGCTCGTTGACCTGATGCTTCAGCGCCTTCGCCCGCTCCGCTTCGAGCAGACCGTGCTGTTTGAACCGTATCAGCACGGCATCGATATTCTCGAAAATAAACTCGGCGGCGCATTCTTTATTCCGGCAAACAAGCAAGCCCCTAAAAACCTTCAGACGGGCGTGGAACTCGCCCTGCTCGCGCAGCTCAATTTTGCCAACATGCCGAAAATCAAGGATTTCCCTGAAGACGGCCTGCTTCAGTTCTTTATTGATCCAGACCCTGTTCAGTTCCGGAACAGCTATCACCCGACCAACCAGATTTCATGGCGTATCCGATATATCCCGCATTCGCCAAGCCATTCAGAACTGCCTTTCCTCAACGGCTATATGCCGCCAATCAACACGGTGACCTCAGTGACGACGCTTCCGTTCACACCAGGCGCTGTCCTCTCTCTCGCCGCACACGACATGCCGCAGCTGACCGCCTGGGAAGATTTTCCGTTCAAAGCCATGCTCAGCCGTCATTGCGCCGATCTCATGCCGCAAAACCCCACGCCTGAACAGGTTGGCCTGCTCAGAGCTGCCCGTGATATGGTCAGATCTGCCCTCGAACCCGAATGCAAATCTGGCCACATGAAAGACGAATTCATCCAGATCGGCGGCTATCCCACGTTCAAACACACGGATCCGCGCGCCGAAGATCCGCGCTTCCCAGGCGTGCGCACACCTGCCGTCCTGCTCCTGCAGATCCCGTCCATCGACAGGCACCAGATCCGCTGGGCAAACTCGGATGTGGTGCATTTCTTCATCTCTCGCAAGGATCTTCGCGAAAAAGATTTCAGCCGTGTGATGTTCGATATCTGATCGATCGTGTGCCCCCTTTGGTACCCCAAAGGGGAGCATACCCTTTGAAATCAATAAATCCGCGTATCTGCAAAGC
>JAFZFY010000322.1 GCA_017555665.1 Pseudomonadota bacterium
CGCCGCCGCCGCCGCGACCGCCCGTGCCGCCGTTACCACCACGTCCAGCTTTGGTAGATATCCAGTAACCGGCCTTACCGCCATCCCCGCCAACGCCGCCAGCACCACCGGCACCGCCGAGCCCGCCGTTACCGCCGTCACCGCCGCGACCGCGCATAAACACATTTCCGCGCACATCGGGCAACGCGTCTGAGGCATTCCCCATCGAGATCAGAAGCCCGATACTGGCACCGCCACTGGCACCGCCCTGGCCACCCTGACCGCCGCAACCGCCAGCACCGCCGCCGCCACCAGATGGACCGATCTCATAATACGGGCAATCCCAATATTCATCCCCGCGATTGTAGTACGCAACACCACCGCCGGCACCGCCGCCGCCACCGGCCACGCCATGCGCCCCAGCTGAACCAGATCCTGCCCTCGGCGCACTCTCCCACATCCCGTTGGCAAACGTGCCGTATGCAGATGTCGCTCCAGTACCAGCCTTGCCATTGGCTCCTGTGGCACCAAACAGCCCGTCATCCCCGACATCGTTCAAGATATCCGTCGGGTATCCGGATTCTGTGGCATGAGAACACGAACTGTTTGAATGCTCATCAAAGGTGCTGTCGTGCCCGCCACGGCCTCGATTGAGCGAATTATCCGCATATTCCGCATTACCGCCCTGCATCGTACTCCAGTTGTAAACAGGACACACGGTTTTGCCGCCTGCAGTCGCGTTTGCCGACGTACACGACGCATTGATACCGGCCTTGCCGCCCGACTGGGAATCATCCACACACGGCCCATCACGGCGATCCGAATCACTGCCCCTGCCGCCGTCAAGCGCGGAATCCTGATTGCGGCCATTCCCTGCAGTGCCTGCATTTCCCGGAAGCCCAGGCTCGCCCTGACCGCCCTGGATCTGATTGGAACGCAAAGACACGAGCGAAGTATCACGGATCCACACGGCGACAGAAGCCCGGCCGCCCGTATCCAGAACGCGTTGCGCACCGATAATCGAGAACCCCACCATCAATGCCTTTGTCTTCAGCCCAACCGCCTGGACAGCCGCATCTGCCGATACGCCGCGAATCTCCGAAACGTGGAGCACGAGGTCGCGTTCCCTAAAGTTCTTGCTGTAACCGCCGTGAAGCACCGCACCGCCCGGCAGTGTCAGATCCTCTTCATAGATGCCCTCGGCCACCAGGATGTACTTCTTGCCCGCACCAGACCAGGCTTTCAGCGCATCTCCGATGTGCTGATACGGCGCCTCAAGCGTGCCGTTTCCACCAGGCGCAGCATCGCGTGACACGAAAATCGCATCCCCGATCACGCCGTCGATGCCGTCGCAGTTCTCGTCGACAAACACATACCCTGACGCATACGAATCCGGAATATCCGGATCGTCGTGATCCAGATTGCCGGCAATACGGCGGCACTCACAGCCATTGGCACTCTGTTTGTCCGTATCGACCCATTCATACGAAACGCCGCTGACGGTCTCTGTCCGGCAGGGCCCCATGCCACAAGCCGCCACACCAGCCGTCACGAGGCAGACACCGTCCGTGTGATGAATCTCCGGCTTGAAGTAAGTCGAACAGTCGTTAAAACAATAACCACAATGCTCATTCGACGTATAAAGCCCCGTCACCGGATCGCGCAGCCCCTCATCGATCTCGCCGTCACAGTCGTTATCCAGGCCGTCGCAGATCTCCGGATTGTACTTGTCGATCACGCATTCTGACCACGTATAAGCCTCGCTCTGCGCCTGGCACCACTCAAATCCCATACAAGTCTTGACGCGGCAGGAGCGCGCGCTGTCCACATTCTCCGAATTGCAGATGCATGTCCCAGTGACCGGCACGCACTGTTTCGCGCCATCACGGACGGTCTGACACGCATAACCCGACGGACATTCCGTGCCATAGGCCGATTTTTCAGAGCAGTCACGGCCGCAATACGCCTCCAACCCATCATTGATGCAAAGGCTATCCGGCCCGATGCAGTCACTGTCCTGCGAGCATGCCATGCAAAGATTTCCGGGCAAAGCCATGCATGTCACGCCATCCTGATACAGGAAATACCCCGGTTCACATGACACCGCCCGGCAGACCGCCTGCCCATCCACGACACGGCACGTTGTCGCCGTCGCATGCTCCATCAAATAATCGCAGTTCTGACCGCATGCGCCACAATGTTCTTTTTTCACATACAGGCCGGCTTGATCGACAAAATCTTCATCCACCGAACCATCGCAGTCATCATCCGCGCCGTTGCATACCTCCGCCTGAGGTGTCTGACCGTGACATATCGGCCCCGAC
The DNA here is from genome assembly GCA_017555665.1 of Pseudomonadota bacterium. GTDB lineage: Bacteria > Myxococcota_A > Bradymonadia > UBA4248 > UBA4248 > UBA4248. The sequence continues at coordinate 2,304 of JAFZFY010000322.1, forward strand.
ACGCCAGCACAAAGCTCCTCCCCAGGGCACTTGCCGTATTCGTTCACGATCTCGCAGGCACGTCCGTCCAGGTCTTCATCAATGAAGCCGTTACAGTTGTCATCGATGCCGTTGCATATCTCTTCCTGCGGTGTCCGCGCATCGCATTCTTCCCAGCTCAGCTGCGCCCCGCACATCTCGACACCCTGGCACACGCCGAATTCATTGGAAATCTCGCAGCCGCGCATCTGCCCGATACTGCTCTCATCACAAGTACAACGCCCCGAAACAGGCAGACACTGACGCGCATTTCCGCGAAGCGGATCCGACACATCCGAACACACATACCCCTCAGGACATTTCTGATATGTGCAGTCAAGACCGCAGAAATGGCCATTTCCCATCGACAGGCACCAGTTGCCGCCGCCAGATCCGCATGCGGCATCCTGCGTGCACGGCATGCACAGCTGCTGCTTGATCATCGAACACAGCGCGACCATGCCTTCGGAATGCGGATTCTCGACAAGCTGACACGACCAGCCTTCAGGACATCCCTCGTCACACGGTTTCGAGCAAAAACTCCCCTGTTCATACGCCATGCAGTAGGTGCTCGCGCATTCGACATGCTTCTCGCAACGCTCGCCGAACTGCCGGAATGCAAAATCTTTATCAGGCTCAATCACTCGTGCCGCCATATCGCATCCACATAACGCAGAAAAAACCGCCATCAGAGCTATCAGTCGCTTATTATTCATATCGCCCTCTCCGGGATCGCATCATACGCCATTCCACCATATATCTGGTGCACATCATTCACACGTCTCACAAAGCAACGCATCCTGCACACCCCTATGCCATATTATATTATAATAGGCTTCTGATTTGTGTCTAAAAAAGCACATAATGCCATAAAAAAGGCTCGCCCCCTTCTGACAGCCTGCAGCCCGAACAGGCAGAGCCCCGCCCCCATGCGCAGCAGTCACGGCTGTACAAAAGGCATGATCACGGCCTTACCGATGCGCTTCAGATAACGATTTTAAGCCAGTC
>JAFZFY010000323.1 GCA_017555665.1 Pseudomonadota bacterium
CTTCCCGGCGCAATGGGCGTATGGATGGGTGTCATTGGCGAGTTATGGTGCGAGGTGCGCCAGTCAGTGCTGCCGGGATCGGATGTGCCGATTTATTTTATCGCGTTCGATCAGTATTTTGCCCGCAAGGGGCTTTATAATGAGCCCGATGGCGCAGGTTTTCTGGACAATGACAACCGCTTTGTGTTCCTGTCGCGCGCCGCGCTTCAGCTCTGCAAGAAAATCCAGTTCTCGCCGGATGTCATTCACTGCAACGACTGGCATACGGCGGCAGTGCCGGTATTTCTGAATACCGTGTATGCGCATGATGAGACGCTCGGGCAAGCGGCGTCGTTGCTGACCATCCATAATATGGAGTATCAGGGGCGTTATTATGCTGGCCTGATGAACGTGCTCGACATCGGTTGGGAGCATTTCAACCATCTTGAGCTTGAATGGCAGAATCAGTGCAATCTGCTCAAGGGCGGGCTTTATCACGCCACGCTGTTCAATGCCGTGAGTCACGGCTATGCGGCCGAGATACAGACGCCGCAGTTCGGTCACGGGCTTGAGGGCGTTGTGCGCGACCGACATGATGCGCTTCGCGGCGTTCTGAACGGCATCGATTATGAGGAATGGAATCCGGCGCACGACAAGCACATCATTGCGCCGTATGATATCGATGACATGTCGGGCAAAAGCGTGTGCAAACATGCGCTTCAAGAAGAGCTGGGACTTGAGCCGCGATCCGATGTGCCGATTTTCGGGCTTGTGGCGCGCCTTGTGGACCAGAAAGGCATCCGACTGCTCGCGCAAATATTTGAAGCGCTGATGCGCCTTGATCTTCAAGTCGCGCTATTGGGCAGCGGCGAAGCCTGGGCGGAAGATTTTTTCCGCACGATGGCGTACAGATACCCGGGGAAATTCGGGTGTTATATCGGCTACAGCAATCCGCTCGCGCACCGCATCGAAGCGGGATCGGACTTTTTCCTCATGCCGAGCGTGTTCGAGCCATGCGGACTCAATCAGCTCTACAGCCTGAGATACGGCACATTGCCGATTGTCCATGCCGTCGGCGGCCTCAACGACACGATCTACAATTTTGATGGCTATTTCCATTCGGGCACTGGGTTCAAGTATTACGATCAGACGCCGGATGCGCTTTACAACACCATCGGCTGGGCGCTGGATTTGTGGTATCATCAGCCTGAGGAAATCGCAGGCTTGCGCCGTCGCGCCATGGAGCAGCGCTTCTCGTGGCAAGGCTCGGCTGAGCAATATGTGGAGATCTACAAGGAAGCCGTCTTAAGAAAAACAGGCCGAACCTTCATCGACTGATTGCGGCTATTGGGGCAATCTGATAAAGTAAGAACTGTTTTGGCTGTTACACAGCTCTTTTTAGGATGTTGACATGGCATATCTTGATCTTGAACTCAAAGAAATTGAAATTGAATATATCGCGCCTCACGTTTTGTCAGGCACAGAACGCATCGTCCTGATGCTGACTGTTGTGCGCGGTGCACGCGGCAAGCGCAAACTCCTCGGGGAAGCATTCGCTCGCACGGTCTATCAGCCCGTCATTCACTTCAAAGTATTTGACGAAGTGAGTGTGGAGTCGCTGTTCACGCGCTTCCTTCAGCAGCTCATCCACCGAGGCTACCGCCCGATCCAATATCGCGAAAGAGATCTCGACGATCACCTTTCAAGCTGGAAACCCTGCGATCTCACAGGGCTTGACGATACCGATCTCAAGCGGGGCGAAGAATCAGCTGTCGATATTGGCGAGAATTTCGAAGATTTCTAAAATTCACACACAATGGAGATCACAGACATTCTGTGATCTCCGCCCATTCATATCGTTCCGGTAACGTGAATTTGCCTCCTGAACGCAAGGGGAAAGTTTGCCTTTCGGAACCTTTTTACATATCAGACCATGTCGCTTCCCGTTCTGTTTGAAGATGACCACTTTATCGTGATCAATAAACCCCATGATCTGCTGACCCATGCCTCGCAACCCGGTGAAACAGGGGCTGTCGAGATCGCATCCGCGTCTTGCGGCGTGAAGCTTGGCGTGCATCAGCGCCTAGACCGAGCCACGAGCGGCGTGATCGCGTTCTCCAAAACCGAACAAGGGGCCATACGTCTTTCCAAAGCGTTTGAACTTCGCAATGTGCGAAAGATATACCGCGCCCTTGTGTGCCGAATCCCAGAATCGCCATCTGGCGAATGGGTGCACCGCCTGTCGCATCGAGACGGCAAAACCGAATTGGATGAGGCAGGCAAACTCTGCAGATCGCGTTACCGCATATTAAAGACATACGGGCCTTTTGCCCTGCTTGAGCTCGAATTGCAAACAGGCATGACACATCAGCTCCGTGTCCAATGCGCCCTTGCCGGATGCCCGATACTCGGTGACACGCTCTATGGCGGCGGCAATGATGCCCCGAGGCTCTGCCTACATGCACACAAACTTCGCCTGCTTTCAGAACCTAATCTGCCGACATTTGAAGCACCTCCCCCCGATATCCTCAACCGTCCCACGCTCGAGAGCATTCTCAGGGCTATACTCGAAAATATCGCGCACAAGCTGCCGCAGACAGCACCGGATGAGGCCATTCGCATCGCTGTGCCGCAACACAGCGGCATTCCGGAACTGATCCTCGAAAAGATCGCACACACACTGCTGATCAGGCATCTCGAACCTGATACCGACACGCTCTGGTCTGAACAAGCCCTAAAAGTCTTGGTAAATACCGCCATGAAAGTCTTTTCATGCCGCAACTGGGCTTATCGCGTTCACGAGGCTTCGGGAAAATCTCACCCATGCCGCGCTTTTGCCAATATATTCTGTGATTATCCTGCCCCGTTCACGGCATCTGAACACGGCATCCAGTACCAGTTTGATCTGAGCGGCAACGCCACTGGGCTATATCTCGACCAACGCGACAATCGCGCATGGGTCATCCAGAATGCACACGGGCGCGTGCTCAATCTGTTTGCATATACCTGCGCATTTTCGCTTTGCGCGGCAATTTCCTCCCAAACCACAGGCTCCGTCAGTATCGATGCGGCCTCCGCTGCGTTGCGCAAGGGCCGCGAGAACTTTGAGCTTAACGGCATCGACCTAGACGGTCATCGCTTTATTACAGAAGACGCACTCAAATATCTGAATAAGTGCGCACAAAATGGTACGACATTCGACACGATTATCTGCGATCCTCCGAGTTTCGGCCGGGCAGGAAAAGCCGTATTCAGTCTCGATGAAGCGCTCGAGGACCTGATGACAGGCTGCATCCGAATCGCCGCCCCAAAGGCGACACTGCTCTTCTCTATCAATCACAGAAAAATCCGCCTGCAGCGCTTTAAAAAGGCTTTCCAACAAGCGCTTAAAGCCTGCGGACGTCAAGCAACAGTGGAAGACATATTTGTCAATGACGATGCGCTCGGCATTTTGGGTGTAGGCACGGACCTCAAAACCATCCGCGCCGTCATTGCTTGATGTTCTTCTCTCCCATCAAAGGTAAAAAATGCGAAAACTCCTGATTGCCTGTCTTATTGTCCTGACCATGGGATGCGCGCCAACCCATGTCGAACCTCAGAATGTTGCGGAGACTGCGATGAATGAATCCAATATATCCTACGCCAATATTCCAGATGTAGAAAAAGCCATCGAGCTTTCGGATCTTGCGATTCACAGATTTAGGTCACAGAGCTGGGATAAATTGCGAGATCTGTTCAACGCAGAAACTAAAAAATATTTTTCTGATGACGCGATGCTTGAAGTCTGGAAAAAGGACTTCTCCCCGAGCGGCGCGTTTGAAAAAATTGTATATCGTTTGCCGATCGTTCAGAACAATGCGCTCCGCATCCAGAGCCTCGTCAAATTTGAAAAGAATTATATTCAGTTCACCGTAAGCAGCGCCGCTGATGGCCAGCTCGACGGCATATATGAATTGCCTATCAAGCTGGACGCCATCAAGACTTGCCCGGAAGACTGCACGGCAGAAGCGCTGCAAATCTTTGATATGTTCAGAGCGCGCAAATGGTCGGAATTCACCGCAATGAGCGATGAACGCCTTGTAAACAAGGTGGGCGCAGCCCAGCTTGATGAGATGCGCAACGATACCGAAAAGCTCGGGCGCTTTATTTCGGCAGCCAACATCATGCCCGGGGAAAAGCCGCGCACGATTGTTTATAGCACTGTTTTTGAAAAGGGCACGCTTACCCTGTCTTATGAGTTTACCGAAGAAGCAAAACTCATAAGTTTTTATTATAAATATAAGCTTTCCAAGTCAGAGCCGAAAGTGACCAATGAACCAGAGTGCAAACCTGATCTCTATGCGCCCACATCCTCTGAAAACTGGGAAGAAAAAGCCGTTACAGTTGCCGGCAATCCAGAAATGCCCAACAAAGGTTTGCTGACCCTCCCCAAGAATACAGAAATGCCTCCAGTCGTCATACTCGTCCACGGCAGCGGCTGCAATGATATGAATGAGGAGCTTTTATCCAATCATCCGTTTATGGATATCGCACATGGGCTTGCAGACAGAGGTATTGCAGTACTTCGCTACAACAAACGCTGTTTTGAATATGCAGACAAGATTGGGACAGATCTGACGGGTGCAGTCGAGCCTCATATTCTGGATGATCTCGATGCCGCAATTGCGATGATGCAAAAAGACGAGCGCGTGGATGGTTCAAAGATTTATGTGCTCGGTCACAGCTTGGGCGGTTATCTGCTGCCCTATATTGCATCCAAGCACCCGGAACTTGCCGGTGGCATTGTGATGGCGGGATCGCTTCGCGGCCTTGAAGACGGCCTGTATGCTCAGCTTCAAGATGCCCTCAATGAAGCCAAAGCCGTCATGGTCAATGAAGACACGATCAAAGAGCAAGAAGATAAATTGAATGCCGAATATCAAGCGCTCAAGACCATCAGCTCGGATACGCCTGATGACAAACTGTTCATGAACATCCCTGCAAAGTTCTGGAAATCAGTCCGCACGACGCAAGGCGCTCAGCACATCGCCAATGTCAAACAGCCGCTTCTCGTGCTGCAGGGTGAAAAGGATGTTCAAGTTTATCCCCAGTATGAATACGCTGCCTGGGAAGAAGCCGCCAAATCACAATCCAATATTGAATGTCATCTCATTCCAAACGTCAATCATCTGTTCATGACATCCAAAGCTGATGGCCCGGAACGCTCCAATTATATCAAAGAATATGCGACACCAGCGCATATCGTGCCGGAAGTATTCGATGTGATTGCCGATTTTATTAAGCGTAAATAAAACTAAAATATCAGGGACGTGCAATGCACGTCCCTCTATTTACTCAAGATCTTTCTCAAGTTTCGATGCACAGACAAGGCTTCTTCAATGCCTTCAAACTTTATCTCGTCTGCCCTGAACTCAGGCGTATGGCAAAACGATTTGCCATTGATATGATGAAGCCCATGCTTGATATGCAACATTTCATGATACATGACAAAGCTGACGGCAATAAACGGCACACGCTTGTCATTGAGGGCATTGGATATA
>JAFZFY010000324.1 GCA_017555665.1 Pseudomonadota bacterium
ATTCCTCGATCGGGTCGCGATATTGATACTGGCTGATCTTGTCTGACCAGCGCGACTGATCGAATGTGTACCATGAGCGATGCTTGTACCCCTGATGGAATGGGCGTTTCATGCCGCGCATTGCATCCTCGTGATTATAACAGGACAAGTTCTCCGCACGCCCGCGCCAGCAGTGATACAGCAGATTGGAATCGATGGTTTCATCCAACATTACTGCAGCGAGATTATCTACATCTACACCTGCCCCCAGTTTACCGGCGCTGTTCTTCAATTTCCGGGCATAATCGGCTTTAATGACATCCCAGGATTTTGTCTCGCTGTTCATGCTCTCTTTCAAGAACGTCTTGGCAATATGGCGAGCGGCTTTAAGCTCTGCAGGATTAAGCCGACCGTCATAGAAAGGACCGGAAATACTCGCTTCCATAAAGTTCAAGACCACCTCGGGATCGTCCTGAACTTCCACCCAACTCGAAACTTTGCGCATCTCCTTGCCGCTGCCCGAAAGCAAGCCGTGAGAATGGTCAACGATATGGCCGAGTTCGTGAGCCGTGACAATCGGAATGATCTCCGCCCCATTATCCATGTCATTGGCATCAATCGACATACGCTTAGCGTCCAGCTTCAGATCTTCTTTGCCCTTGACATAGTTAATCTCATAAACGCCAAGGCTGGAGCCTTTCTGATTATAACTTGAGCTCGAAACGGCTTGGTCATTGGTATGGACAACAAATTTAATCAGATTGAGATCATCCTGCGGAACGTTGATATATGTCTTGTAAATGCTCTTGAGCGCAGGAGCCGTCCACTGAAGCGGCTTGCCGCTCATGTGCTTTGCCAGATGATTCATCACCGCATCGTTATCCTGAACATCGGCATCCAGTTCCTGAATGGCTTCGTTCGTACCATCGAGCAGAGAAACGCCAAAACGCGCTTTAATCATGGCGCGCAAGATCTTGACATCATTGACCTCTGAATAAAGGCCATCCAAAACACCGCGAACCTCGGCATTGTCTTTGGCCGCCTGAAGCATGCGCGCCATAAGGATGCGATTGCCCAAAATAGCCGTCTTCGCATCCGCCGAATGAAGATAGAGCGAAAGCTTTTGCTGAATACCAGCGCGCGTGACTTTCGGCCCAGTTTTCTTCACTTTGGGCTTTTTTGAAAAAAGCTTTGATAGAAAGCCTTGCTTTTTCGGTGCTTCAGTCACATTAAAACGGATAAGGATTCCCGGGGCATTGATGATTTCCGAGCACAGCACTTTCTCTGTCGGTGTCGCCGTGCCCTTCAGCATATTCAGCATCGCAATGATACCATTGGTCATGGTGTCCAACTTCATCACTTGGAAAACCTGCGCCTCGTCCATGACCTCCCAGTCGTTCTGCGAAGCCATTGAGGCATTGACACCACCCGAAACATCCTTTTTTGCCTGCTTGCCGGCATTGCCTTTTTTATAGTCCATCGATACGCTCCTTAATCCTCAGGAATATGACTCCCTCTTGCGTTTAATCGCACACCCAAACCAATATCGAATACCACACGCGCCGTATGCAACGCATAGGCGCGTACCATACGCGGCGTATTGCCGACAGGCAATAGGCGCGAACCAGCGCGCCGTATGCAACGCATAGGCGCACCCAACCAAATCAATCAAAATCCCCATTGATATCGCGGATGACATGCCCCATCTCGCGATACTCATGCACGCCGGCATCCCAAAGCATCTCCGTGTCCACCTTGATTCCCTGCGAGGCCGCCTGAATACACGCGCGGAACACGGCATTCTTGATGTGACCGCCGCTCATCTCAAAGCCCTCGCCAAGACGCTCGAAATCTATCTCCGGCCCCCGCGCCTTCTCGGGCAAAAGCACCGACCAGAGCTTCGCGCGCTCCGTTTCATCCGGCATCTTGAACGCGACCTTGAACTGGATACGGCGAGCAAGCGCCTCGTCGAGCGAATCAAGGAAGTTCGTCGTCAAGATGCAGACGCCGTTGTAAGCCTCAAGTCGCTGAAGCAGATAGTTGACTTCGAGGTTCGCATATCGGTCGTTCGACGACTTGACATTCGTGCGTTTGGAAAACAGCGAATCCGCCTCATCGAACAAGATAATCGCCTGACTCGCTTGCGCATGCTGAAAGATTTTTGCAAGGCGTTTTTCCGTCTCGCCGATATATTTATCGACCACGCGCGAGATATCGACGACATAAAGCGCGCGCTTGAGTTCGTGCGCAATCACGCCGGCCGTGAGCGTCTTGCCCGTTCCCGGAGGCCCCGAAAATAGAACGCCCAGCCCTGTCGCGGATGACATCTTGGAAAATCCCCAGTCCTGCGAGACCATTTCGGAATAACGCGCAAAATTGAGGATTTCATCAATCGTTTTCCGGATTTCGTCGCTCAGAACAATATCCGAAAGGCCGAGCGGCGTCGCTTTCAAATCCGCAAGACCTTCGAGCTCCTGGCCGCGAGATGTGCGAAGCGTTTCCGCAAGTGCAGGCCCCGTAATGCCATCCTCACCCATCTGCGCTATGCACGTCTGAATCGTGTTCTGGATCTCACCCATCGTCAGGCAATAGCTTGATGAAATATAATTCACCGTATCCGTAAGCATTTGCCCGGACAACAACGGCGAGAGCGCGCGCGACCAAAGCTCATTCTGCATGCTGCGCGGCGGCGTGGGGCACACGATCTCCGTATAATCGCCAAACATTTTTTTCAGAAGCGCGCTGTGCATCGAAGTCAGAACGGCCACGCCACCGGGATGAATGTCGAGCATCTGCCGAAAACTCCCGCTGATCTGCTCCAAAAGCTGATCAAGCTCCGAAGAACCGCTTTGATCATATCTGAATATCAAAATAGATCCGCAAAGCCGCGCCTCGCGGAACCAAAGCCCCGCAATCTTCACGAGATGGGCCGGCGTTTCATCCGGCGAAATCAGCGACAAATTAATCTCCAAAATACTGAGATTATGTTCTGCCGCATACTCACGGATGAGGCTTCGGCGCCCGAAACCGCGCGTTCCAAACAGCGCAACGCGAGATTTCCTGCGCTTCTGAAGGCGAAGCGCCTGCTTTTTCACAAACTCTTCGGGGAAAATCAAATCATACTTTTCCCCTTTGGACTGCCATAATTCGGCATACGGCACGCGGCTGTCTGTCTCTCCCCCCACCAAAAAGGCCGCGATACGGTTCGGAACGCTGAGCGGCGCATGCAGGATCGGCGTCAGATCGCCCCAGTCCGTCTGCGTGCCGACATCGATCAGCGAAAACAGGCGCAGCGGGCGCGACGGATCGAGCAACGACAGCACATCCATCGTCTCCCCCTCGCTCTCTGCCAGAAGGTCGGCATAAAACCACCCCGGAAAGATCGTCGTCTCAAGCCCCGTCGCAAACTTATAAAGACGCGCAATATCCTCGCTCAGCTGAGGCATCGCAACCGCGCACAAAAGCAACAGTTCCGTCGGCGTCAGCTGAAACTGCGCCTGCAATGTCTCCGGCACAAGAATCGACATCTTATCGGCCGCATACGTCGCCTCTATACGCTTCTCAATCAATATACGAAAACGCGCAAGCTGCTCCTCAACATCATTGAGTTGCGGAAAATAACACGCATCCAGCCAGTTATCGCCCGAATCATCCACGCTGATGCCCGCGATCTGAAGCACCTCATGCGCGCTCGGCACGGACGCGCGCAGCGCCCCCGTGTCGGTCAGCAGACGCTCGCTGTGCATACGAACATATCGAACGACAAGCCCCTTGATCAGGTTGCACGCGCAATCAAAGCGCTCACGCGTTGACTTGAACGATATATCTTCTTCCTCGCCCAAGAACTCGAAAACATCTTTTTCAAGTTCCGACAGCATATCTTCTTCTAAAGCATTCTGCTCTGACGCTGCATCCGCCGGCGCATCCGCGCGCGAAGCCTCTGGCTCGGAAGACTTTTCCTCGATCGAAACCTCGGTCTCGGATGGCGTTTTGTGCTGTTTCTTGCCTTTTACCACTTCAGATCGCTTCACCATCGTCTCCTGTCATCATGAAACTTTTTATCAGGGGGCCAAGCCCCCTGCGGCGCTATCGCATACGCGATACGCGCCTACCCCCGATGCGGGGGCGCTGCCCCCCCAACGCCCCCATGCGCACCCTATACATTCTGGCTCTGCTGATATACAAAACTCACTTCGGCTCCGCAAACGCCTTAACAGTCTATATGATCAGCGTTTTCCAAATGTATTTATGGCCCTGAAAAACTACCCATTTGCCATATCCAATGTCGTTGAATACAGCCATAATAATTATTCAAAACAAGTGATCTTCCCGTAATCCGCCCGACATACGCCTTCCGGAGACTTGGAGCATTTCACCTGACCATACTCAGCCACACAGCCATAACCGCAGGCAATCTGGCCATATTCGGCCTTGCATTCCGCCTGTCTGCGTGTCCGCACGCCCGGATCCCAGCATACGACCTTCCCATATTCGGCCATACATGCCCCCTGCGGCGTCCGCGAACATTTCACTTGGCCATACTCCGCAACACAATGATAGCCGCATGCCGTCTGGCCATATTCAGAAATACATTCCCCCTGCGTGCGCGTCCGTCCTTCCGGATCCCAACACACAACCTTCCCATACTCGGCCTTACACACGCCCTGCGGTGTCTTTGCACATTTCACCTGACCATATTCCGCAACACAATGATAGCCGCATGCCGTCTGGCCATATTCCGACAGGCACTCAGCTTCCGCAAAAGCCTGACCGCACATACCCAACGAAACCATCATACCAAAAGCAATCGCGCCAATCCTCATCGTCCACCTCACTCCCTATTTACGCCCGAAAGCGTTCTGGTTTCAGTTTTCATGCGGCCTTACAAAACTTAAAAAGCCACAAAGCAGATTAAACAAGGCAATATTCACGCCACAGCAACATCCCACGCCCCCTGCCTACGAGCAGCTTATCGCATTAAAAAACGCGCCCAATGCCAAGCATTCAAGCGCGTCTCTTTGTCTACTGACAGGTATGCTGCTGCGTGCACTGCTTGCCCGCAGGGCAGCCTTCATATGATCCATCGGCCTTTCGGATGCACTCGACGCACACATGATAGCGGCAGATCAAGCCCACACCACAATCGGCATCTGCCTGACACTGGTCCTTGCAGCACATCACGCCGCCCTGCTGATCCGGCAGAGACTTGACGATATCGCGCGCTTCCTGCTCGCCAGTCTGGTCATTGCCGCAATCCCAGCCAGGCGAATAACTCTTGTTGTTGAGCGCCGCAAAATAGTCGAGCGAATGCCCAACGCCGCCGCCATAACACGAGTCACCACTGCCGTACCCCGGACAGCTCACCGAGCCATCCCCGTTGCGCTTGCAGCCGCAGTTATTGCGAAGCGCCGAACAAAGGTTGTGGCTCGAAAGCTTGAGCGGATCGCAGTCGCCGCCAGTCGCATAGCAACCGAAATTGCCGCACCCAAAGATATCATTCATATTCAGCGGCACGCCAACCGTATCCGGATCACACAGCAAGCTGCCTCGCGACGACGTGCGCGTAATGAACAGCGCAGGCTCGTTCTGGTTCACACCGTCCAAAATGCCGTTGCAGCCGTAATCCGAGCGCGTCATCACGTCGCCGCGCCCGAGGCACACATGCCAGCCTTCGGCGCACAGATCCTCAAGATTGCAGCCGGTGCCGGCCTTGTTGGCCCCCGTGTTGCCCGACTGCCTGCCGCATGCCGGCACATTGTGATGAATCCCCGGCACCGTCCAAGCACCGCCGCATGCCGCCAAGTTATTGAACCGGATCAGGTCGATAAAGCCCTCGCGCGTCCCGTCCGAACATCCCACGATCGCCGGTACCGCCTTGCACACGCCATCCGCGCACTGCTCGCCAAGCTTGCACCGAAACCCCTGTTCCGCCACAGAACCGCACAGCCCCTTCGCACCACAATGATAGAAATCCTTGTTTCCGTTCACCTCACAGCCGTTTGACGCGTCTTTATCGCAGTCCGCAAAGCCATCTGCGCAGGCATTGATCACGCACGCGCCGTCCTGACACACGGCCCCCGTAACATGCAGAAGCCCCTCGCAATCCTTATCCGTATGGCACTGCCCGAGCGGCAGATCTGTCGCCTCGCAGCCGTTCGACGCATCGCCGTCGCCATCGGCATACCCGTCTGCACACACGCCGCAAGTTGCCCAGTGCAGCGCTCCGAGATCCACACAGGTCCGCTCACAGATGATCTCCCCCTGCTGACATTCGAGCGCGGCCGCTTCGCAGCCATTTGACGCATCGCCGTCCACATCTTCATAGCTCTGAGCACACACGCCGCACGAAGACCAATGCATCTCGTTCACATTCACACAGACACCATTGCATCGGATATGACCGGTTTCACACCCTACAGGCGCCGCCGCCTCGCTCTCGCAACCATTGGACGGGTCTCCGTCCATATCTTCATAACCGCTCACACATACGTTGCATGTCAGCCAATGACGCGCCTCAAGATCAACACACGCGCCATCGCATTTCAGACCGCCGCCCGCACACCCCCCAGCAGCCGTCTCGCAGCCGTTCTCTAACACGCCATCCGCATCTTCATAGCCATATTCGCACACACCGCACGATGCCCAGTGCATCTCGCTAAAAACGACACACAAGCCGTTGCACTTGACTTCATTCTCCCCGCATGCCCCCGACACGCCAACATAGGCTTCGCATCCATTCGATGCCTTGCCATCCAGATCCGCATAATCGGACGCACATTCGCCGCATGAAGACCAGTGCCGCGCGTCGAGTTCCACGCAGACATTCCCGCACATCACGGCAGGCGAGCTGCACCCCTGAGTCTCCGGATGATCCGGGTCGCGCGCATCAATCGTAGCCCCCCCTTCGCCACATCCCGATAAAACCATCGCGACCATTCCACAAATCACACACATCCGGCAAAGCCTCATCTCATCCTCCTGAGCAAATACAAATCCAGCCGTTATTTTACCTACATCACACCCTAAAGTAAAGGTGCTACCCATGCCCAAGCAGGGGTACAGGTTAAGCCATTTTTAATTCGGAATGCGGAATGCAGAATGCGGAATTGAAAATCCCTTCCGCATTCCGAATTAAAAGAAGGGCGTATCGGCGAGCAAAGCGAAGCCGATAGCCCGACATGCGCGGCGTATTGCCGACGGCAATAGCCGCGCCCCAAAATAGCAACCCGAACGGACACAAGATATTGTGCAAAGGCATACCAAGCATCTTTGTAATATGCTACTATCATGCGCCTAGCCTTTTCGGGAAAAGCGTTCCCACCGCTATCATCGCGAAACGTTACGAGAGTTCAAGATGCTATATATATCGCCCAAATTCCGACTGTTGCCGATTCTGTTGGCAGCCCTGACTGCCGTATCTTTTGGCTGCGGAGAATCCGAACCGATCATTCACACGCCTGGCACACCAGACGAACCACAAGACCCGGCTGATCCGCAAGACCCGGCTGATCCGCAAGACCCGGCTGATCCGCAAGACCCGGCTGATCCGCAAGACCCGGCTGATCCGCAAGACCCGGCTGATCCCCAGACGGATCCCGCCCTATGTTCCGGCATCGACCTCAACACATCGCACGACCACTGCGGCACATGCGGTCATAAATGCAACAAATATGATGTCTGCGTGGACGGCGTATGCACCTGCAGCGAGGGCATGACAGACTGCGACCAGGACGGCATCTGCGAGACATTCGGCGACTGCTTGTGCACGCCGGGCGAAACCATCGAATGCTATACGGGGCCGCAGAATACGCAGGGAATCGGCGCATGCAAGGCAGGCGTTGCCACGTGCGTCATTGACCCGGGGTTCGGCGTATTCTGGGATTTCGACAACTGCGAAGGGCAGGTCGTGCCGAGCTACCAATACATCTGCGATCCGTCACGTGCCGATCTCGATCTTGACTGCAACGGCGCCCCCGACGCAACCCAGGATAACGACAAGGACACCTACAAAGTTTGCAACGATGCAGGTGATGCCATCCTAGACTGCTGCGACAATCCGCAGACTTGCGGCGTTTCCAAACCCGAACTCATCAATCCCGGCCGTGTCGACTGCTTCGGAAACAAGCTCGACGACAACTGCAGCGGCACCCCCGATGACAATCCCGAAGTCCAATGCGGCCCCCAGACCACCGAAACCGAATCGGATTGCAGGATCAAAGACAGGTCATGCAGCGCGCTCGACGGCTGGACTTTTGGCGATTTTAAGAACATATCCGCCGCCGGAGCCCTTGCCATGGCCAAGGCTTTTGACGCATGTCTCAATGTCGTCACTGAACAGTCCGGCGAACCCGGCCTCATCGAGTTCTCGATATCCCCGGCGAGTGATTACAACATCGGAATCGACCCAAGACAGTTCAATATCAAGGACGGCATGTACAGCTCGCATGGCACAAAGCTCATCGAGCCACGTGTCGGCAACACGTTCGTCATCCTTTCGTCCGGCATCGCGGGCGATGCCAAGACCGAGCTCAACGCCTACGGCACAGATGACATGAAGATGTCGCTCGGCGGCTCCATTCCCGAGCCTTACCGCACCGCGCATAAAAATCAGCTCCAGACGCATCCTTCGTGCGCATCTGGCGGCGCCGATATCTACGACACCGTCCGGCTGCATCTCAAGATGCGCGCGCCCAAAGACGCAAAGGGCATCAGCTTCGACTTCCGTTTCTTCTCGCGCGAATATCCCTATTACGTCTGCTCGAAATATAACGATTTCTTCCTGGCGCTGCTCACCGACGCCTCGGGCAAAGCCATCGTCAACGACGACCCGACAAAAGCCGACGGCAACATCTCGTTCGACCGCGCCGGAAACCCCATCTCGGTCAACAACGCCTTCTTCACGACCTGCGCGCCCGCACCCTGCTCCGGAAACTTCGAAAAGCCGATGGCCGACAAATGCCCCGCCATGCTCTCGTGCAAAGACGGCACATGCGGCGGCGACCTCTGCACCGACGGAAAAGACGAGCTCGCGGCCTACTACCCGCAGTTCTTCTCGTCTGCCTCGGATGACCCCAAAACAAAACGCGGCGGCGGCACCGCATGGCTCACCACAAAAGCCCCAATCAACCCTGGCGAGATATTTAATTTGGATTTCTATATTTGGGACACGGGTGATCTGAGGTTCGATTCATCCGTCATTCTCGACAACTTCCAGTGGAGCTGCAAAACGACGACAAACACCACAGACTTTGCAGAGCCCGTCGACCCCATCAATTAAATATCTTTTCTCTTAAATATTTTCTCTCATGCGCGCGGTCTATGGCTACGCCATACGCCCGCGCCGCCGCGCTATCGCCCTGCGGGCGATACGCACGGCAAACGTATTTATAGATACACTAGATTATATATATACTCGAGGATACGTCATGCATCAGAATTACCGTTTTGCAATCCTGTTATCGCTTATCGGTGCGTTCGCGCTGGCTTCCTGTGATGATGATGCTCAAGCCCCCACTCAGCCCGGAGAGCCCACGCAGCCAGGAGTGCCCACGCAGCCAGGAGTGCCCGCGCAGCCAGGAGAGCCCTCGCAGCCAGGCGTGCCCGCGCAGCCAGGAGAGCCCGCGCAGCCTAGCGATCCTGTCCCCGATGCGCTCATCCTGATATCGCCTCGTTCGGGCCTGCTGACTACCGAAGACGGCGAACAGGCGACATTCCAAGTCTCTCTGACGCAAAAGCCGACGGCTGATGTCCGCATCACGCTCACAGGCTATCCCAGCTCCGAAGGCAAGCTAGACATCACCGAACTCATCTTTACACCGCAGAACTATCAGACACCGCAGACCGTCACCGTCACGGGGGTCGACGACAATGTTCCCGAAGACGGAAACCAGATCTTCTATATCGATATACGCGTCAGTTCAGCGGATAACGCCTATGACGGTCACGCGCTGCCTTCGCTCGAAGTCGTCAATACCGAACTGGCCTCCCCCGTCGGCTATGACCGCGTAAATACCGTGAATTATTTATATGAAACAGGGGGCATGAACACGGACGAATTCGGAACGCGCGCCTATCTCATGTTCTCGATGCCAAACCGCCCCGCCTACGATGTCAAAGTCACGCTGAAAAGCTCCGATCCGACCGAAGGCATCCCCGAACGCACTTCATTTACGATCACGCCGGATACATTCAACGAGCTGATCGAGATCCCCGTCACGGGCGTGGACGATAACGAGATCGACGGCAGACAGCCCTATAGAATCATCATCACAGATATTCAGACCAAAGACCCAAGCATCAAGAAAACGGCTTACAATTTCGGAGATGAAATCTTCGGCAACGAGATCGAATGCTTCAACGATGACAACGACGGCACCCCGCTCAACGAGCTTATCATCACAAAGCTCACCACGGCATCCGCGCCGCAGCTGCGCAATCTCAACATCACCGGAACTGTATCGGAAGACGGCTCATGTATCGAATACAGCGCCAAGCTCAAAGAGCCCCCCAAGAATGGCGCAAATGTATTCGTTACAGGCGTATGCACCGATCCGACCGAAGGGCGCGTCGACCCCGTCACGGTTTCTTACAATAAAGATGATTATGATAAGCCCAAAATATTTAAAATCTGCGGCATAGATGATGATGAGATCGATGGCGATATCGCATTCAGAATCAAATTTATATCTTTCAGCGACGATCTTGCAAGCGATGACCTCACAAGCGAAGATATCATCATCCTCAACAAGGATAATGACGGCAAGCTCAAAGACGAACTTGCCGCCGCTGTGGTCATCAACACCCCATACAGCACGCTCTATACAAACGAAGACGGCCAGAGCAAAACATTTCAGGTCACGCTCAACCGCCAGCCTCAAAGCGATGTTTTCGTGACCATCACATCGAGCGATACATCCGAAGGCATGGTGTTATCCAACACATCCCTGACGGGCAAATCACTTGCCAAATCAGTCAAGCTGCGCTTCACGCCGCTCGACTGGAATACCAAACAGTCCGTCACCGTCACAGGCAAAGACGATGATGAAGCCGATGGGCAGATCAACTATCAATTAGATATTGCGACAGAAAGTGACGACACCATGTTCAACGCGCTTGTCACGGAACCGATCTATTGCCGCAATTTTGATAACGACACTCAACCTGCGCCTCAGACCGATAAAGACGTCACCCCCAATCAAGAACTCATCTCTATTTCCGGCATTGATCCTGAAAAACCCAATATCATCGGAGAAACCCCCAGAACCATCTGGGTCGCATTGACGACAAAACCATCCGGCGAAGTCAAGGTCACCTTTTCCGAGCAGACATGCGCGCTGTCAACGCTCAGCACAGATGCAGCCCCAGACCGCAAATGCTCCCAAACCCTCACATTCTCGCCTGAGGATTACAGCACGCCCAAAGCACTCAATGTCCACACGACCGCCAAGATCACGCACGGTGATGCCTTTAATGTCAAGCTCAAGGACTCGTCTTCTGAGGCAGATTCGCGCTTCAATAATATCAAGCGCATGAGCATACCATTCACCTATTATAAGAATGCCACCTATATCCCGACCGAGGTCGAGCAACCCCGAGTCGTCACCCCCGAAGTCAGCGAAGACATGCCGAAGCTCGTGTTTTCCCCGGATGTCTGTAACTCCGTCGGCGCAGTGAATGCCGATCAGCCTCAACGCTATACATTCCATCTCGCATCTCAGCCTAAAAATAATGTCAAGGTCACATTCAATATAGGCGAACCATATAGCGATCTCGTCAAATTCAAAAATAATAAATTTAATTTCACATTCAAGCCCTCCAACTATGATGTCGATCAGACACTTGAAATCCTTGCTAAATCAAAGCCTTCATAACAAAAGCTCGCAACACTCGATTATACAATGACAAGTGCCGACAGCAATTATAACGGCAGCGATCCCAACAGATGCGAAATCAAATTATATGCACTCCCTGATCAATCTACAAAGGCTCAGACAAACAAAACAGCCAAGCTCCGCATCATGGCAGCCAATGCCACGTCAGGCACAGATCAGCTGTATGAAGATCCGGGTAAAAATATGATCTATGCCATGGATCCGGATATCATCATCATTCAGGAATTTGCCGGATCTGCAACATCACTCGTGAAGTCTCTCGAAAACCATTTCCACACCAAATACAGCTATTTCAGTGGTCAGGGACGCATCGGCAACGGCATCATCGTCAAAGGTGAAAACAAAATTAAAAACACATACACACAGCCTTCTGTCGTTTCAACCATCCGAGACAGATATTATGAAGCCGCTATCGTCGATATCCCTGGTGACAAAGATCTTCTCGTCGTCTCGCTACATCTTTATACAAAAGCAAGCGAAGATCAGGTCAGCCAGATCGATGAATACCCCGCAGTCGCCAAATTCATCCATTCCATCCTGAATGAAGGCGATTATTATGTCGCAGTCGGCGGCGATTTCAATTCCTCTACAAATTATTATGTCAATTACTACTGGAATTCACTGCTCGCGACAGATATCACCTATCCCAGCGATCAGCAGGGGAATTATAATACAAACGCAGGCCGACGACGCCATTATGACTGGGTGCTTGTGGATAAGAAATTCCAGGAATTTTCAATCCCCACGCAAATCGGCGCACAATCTTTCCCGGATGGCTACGTGCTTGATTCACGCGTACATGCGCCGCTTTCGGAAATTTCACCCGTTAGATATGAAGATTCTTCCGCTCAAAATATGCAGCACATGCCCGTGGTTCGCGACTTCTTGATTGAGTATTAAACGACTGTGGGTATGTCAAATTGATAGCCCCCTTTCAGGGGGCGTATTATGGGACATTCCTTGTGTAGAGCCCCCAACGACAGCCCACAGCCAGGCAGGGTAACGCTACGCTTCTCCAAACTGTTCAGACAGCAATAACAGCGCACATCCCATGATATTTTTTAAAATGCACGATATCCTGGTTGATATCTTCATCAGAATGATGTCTTGAACATTCAATGCGTGTCAGATCACGGTTATGCAGAATATCGAGCAGGCCATCCATATTCTTCACAAACCCGGACATATTGGAATACATGACTTTTCCGACGACATGACCACCCTTTTGTTCATATCTCGACACGCATTCGAGAATCGTTTTTAACAGATCAGGGCTTTCGCTTGTCTCTTTCCATGACAACGATAAGAACAGAGGCGTTTCAATCAGCCTGTCTAAAACGATATCCAGTTTTTGAGCATAATCATCACACACATGACAGATATGCGTAATCTTGCCATTTCGTACTAATTTTTCTGAGCAAAAGCGGCAATTCGCACTGCATTCATTGTAGATATAAGGTGTCAGTGACAATCCCTCTGAGGCCAACTTATTCTCGATCAAGACATTGGGAAATGCGCTCAGCAGTTTCTGAGCAAACAGATCATAGTCATCATAATTCTTACTCATCCCCCATCCACATCATGCATGCACTTGGATAAAATACAAAAAAAGCCGAAAGCTGAACAGCTCCGGCCCATTTCTAAAGAAAACCAAGAGAGAAACACAATCAAAAGCGCGTATGACCACGCGAC
>JAFZFY010000325.1 GCA_017555665.1 Pseudomonadota bacterium
GTAGTATAATAAGTCTGCGTGCATTGAAGCAACTTAAAATCATTCTCGCACCTCAAGCCAAAGGCTAAAGCCGCGTTTCCGAACATCACACACGCCATACCGATAACCAAAGGAGCAAAAGATGGACGATCTTTTTGGCGGATTAAACTCGCAACAGCTAAACGCGATGGTTGCCACAGAGGGCAACATAAGAATCATTGCGGGCGCTGGCTCCGGGAAAACGCGCACGCTTACGCATCGCTTCGGTTATCTCGTCAAGGCTGCGGGAATCCAGCCGGGAAATATATTGTGCGTGACATTTACAAACAAAGCCGCCAAAGAAATGAAGAAGCGCGTGCGGCAGCTCATTGGCGATGGTTGCGACAGCTCACTAATCACGACGTATCACGGTTTCTGCGTCCGAGTGCTGCGAGATGATATCTATCGCCTGCTCTACCCCAAAACATTCGCGATTATCAGTGAAATCGAGCAACGCCAAATTCTCTCAGAAATATATAGCGAGTTGGATGTCAAAATGGATAAGGCAACATTCGAGAATATCATGGCTTGCCTGCACAGGGTCAAGTCAGATGAGACTTATGTCAATCTGATGTTGTCCAATCATATTGAGAAAGTCGTCATTCCTCCAGCAGACAGCTGCACGCCTGTCGCCCCCATCGAGACCGATGTCGTTAAAAAATATCTTCTGAAGCAGAAAAAACTTTTCGCCCTCGATTTTGATGACCTGATCGCATTTACATTTACAGTCTTTGAACGCTTTCCGGAAGTCAGGCAGAAGTGGGCAGAACAGCTGTATTATATCCAGGTCGATGAATTCCAGGATTCATCCAAGCGCGAGCTGCGGCTGATACGCTATTTGTGCGAGAATCACGGCAATCTGTTCGTCGTCGGAGACCCAGATCAAAATATTTACGAATGGCGCGGAGCAGACATGGCCATTTTAGTCGACTTCGACAAATTGTTTGCCGACACGCAGACCATCATGCTCAATCAAAACTATCGTTCGACGGGAAATATATTAAATGCCGCCAATGCATTGATTGCACATAACAAAAATAGAATACCGAAAGACCTCTATACCTTAGATGTGCAGGGAAGCCCAGTCATTCACCTTCATGCGAAATCAGAACAGGAAGAAGGCCGCTGGATCACAAGAGAAATCAAGCGTCTGCTTCATGAAGAGAAATATGCATACCGAGATATTGCCATACTCTACAGGGCATCCTTCTTGTCTAGATTTCTTGAGCAAGCCCTGTTGTCAGCTGGCATTCCATACGAGATATATGGAAGCGTTCGATTTTATGACCGAATGGAGATCAGAGATATCCTGTCTTATCTCAAGCTCGTCCTTCGCGATGATGACCTTGCATTCGAGCGGATCATCAACACGCCGCGCCGTGGCTTTGGAAAAGCCAAACTCTCATCGCTCAAACGCATGGCTGATGAAGAAAACGTCTCTCTTTATCAGGCCTTAAAAAAACATCTTGCAGGAATACCGCGCAACCAACCAGAGATTTCTGAATTCATCCAGCTCATTGATCGGCTTCGCGCTCAAGTTGAAACCATGCCTGTTTCTGAACTCTTGCAACAGCTCATCACAGAATCCGGCTATGAAAAATATATTCGCGAGCTCGGCAGCATAGAAAGGCTTGACAATCTCGCTGAATTCAAGCGCTCCATCTGGGAACGCGAACAGAGTTATGGCGAAGCCTACCCGCTAGCGATCTACCTGCAGGAAGTCGCATTGGAAATGAAACAGGAAACCGATGAAAATCCAGACAAAGTCAAGCTGATGACAATTCATGCATCAAAGGGCCTTGAATTTCCTGCATGTTTCGTGTGCGGCCTGACAGAAGGGATTTTCCCATCTGGACGCACAATCGAAGAGCGCGCGGAAGCAGGTTTGGAAGAAGAGCGCAGACTTTGTTTTGTCGCCATGACCCGCGCCATGAAACACCTCTATCTGACTGAATCAGAAGGCTCATCTGAAAATAACGCACATAAACGGCCTTCGCGTTTTCTATTTGATATCGGTGAAAAGAACTACAAAAGGATCGGCATTATTCCGAAGGATTTGATGGACTTTTCAGTCAAATCATCAAGCACGCCCAAATTGCAAACCCGATCGATCGGCGATATCGTGCAACATCCGATATTTGGCCAAGGCAAAATCATCAAGCTCGATATGATACGCCGTGTTTATGATATTGAATTTGCAAAGGGCAAACGTCCGGTAAGCATGGATTACGATTTCGATGCTTGGCAAAACCTTGCGCAGCGCCAGAATCAGGCCAGAGAAGAAATTATTCAGAATGAAAACAAACGACAGTCCCAAATGAATCATAGGGCTGCCTATATTGATTCGCCTCAACCTGCAAGCCATGCGCCTAATGCAGACGACACCATAGATCTCTCGCCTGATGAATATGATTTCATTCAGCCGAAAAAGATTAATCCCCCGAAACAACGCATGCTCTTTTCCGAACCAGAGCATGCACCTCAAGAAACGCGCTCTACCCCATTGGATCGCTCACGCAGTTACCCCCAAAACACGCCCCAAAAGCTTCAG
Source organism: Pseudomonadota bacterium (assembly GCA_017555665.1). Lineage (GTDB taxonomy): Bacteria > Myxococcota_A > Bradymonadia > UBA4248 > UBA4248 > UBA4248. The sequence goes on from JAFZFY010000325.1 coordinate 2,570, forward strand.
AGCACAGAACAGCCTAAACGCTCCCAGAATACGCAAAACAGGGCGTATCAAGATAATGCAGAAGTCTATCCTCAAGATGATCTCTTTTTTGATGAATACTATCTGAATGACAATGACGAACTCACCCATGATGATATCGCTTCTGACTCAAAGCATACTAAAGAGAATGACATATCCTATTTAGAATACGATGAAGATACCCAAGATGCTGATCACCAAGAGTTTTTGGATGACACACTGGATTGTGACACGACTTCGGAAGAATGGACACCACCTCAGACTGACAACACCGCAACGCCCATGAAAACGCCCTCCCCGATAGCGAAAACCAAAGGCGTGCCCAAACGGCAACAGAGAGGGTTTGAAAAAGAGGATTGGGCACAGCCTTTTTTAGGCGAAGACAACCTTTGGAATCGGCGAGATGTGCCGCATTTCGGATGGACTTGCGAAGGGATTGTCGATCTAGGGGGACCATACGGCGTGTGCCGCATGTGCGGACACCAGATCATTCGATATGTGCATATCATGAAGCATCCGAACTATTGGCGGCGCATCGGTGCAGGCTGTGTCTGTGCCGGCAGAATGCAAGAAGATATCGCGAAAGCGCGCGAGCGTGAAAAGACATTTAAAGCCTGGCAAGCGCGAAAGGAATCATTCATCAAGAAATATACGCAAATGATCACGCTGCATCAGATGAAAATTGTACCTATCATGCAAAACAACATCAGTCTTGAAATCGTTATCCTCGATAAAGGCTACTGCTATCGCGCCAAAGGCAGGCAGTCTATCACTTATCGCACGCTAGAAGATGCACTCATTGCGGCATACAACATTTTGGATCCATGGCTTATGAATAAATAAGACCAGGTCATATCATCGTTGATATGACGATTCCCCTGTTATTGTGGACAGTGTTAATGATATTTCAGGAGGCATATAAAACCTCATCTTATCCTGTTCTAAGGCAAATGATAAACTTATGCAGGTTGCAATCGATTGCGGCAATAAAGCATGGTATAGAAAATTAGATGAATCCTGCGATATTTATATTCCTTCCTCCGAGAGCGCTTTAATGCTCACACGCACGAAATCCACCTATAAAGCAGACAAATACTGGGGACTCGCTCTCAAATGCGGCGACACAATTCACGACCTGGTTAGCATGCAGGATATGACAGTTGCCGGTGCAGAGCGCATGTGCCCAGACGGCAATTCCCTTGGCTCAATCAAGGCAACTGGCGAGACGGTTAAAGATAAATATCAGGGAAATAGTTATAGTGATCTATACTCCAGTGCCAACGAAACATACTCGCCTAAACTGGCTGTATGTGGGCGCATAATAATTAACTAACCCCCAAAGCAATGTTTTATATAAACCGTGTCGTGATACGCTCCTTGCGCGGCGTATGCAACGCATAGCCGCACCGCGAGCCGTATGCGCCAGCGGCGCATAGGCGAAGCACCAAAATGTAGACAATATGTAGTGACCTCGGCGTTGCATATCTCGTGGATTTACCTGTAGACTCGCATCGTCTCAACCCAGCGGTAACAGGTTTTACCACATTGCAAGGAGGTCACTGAAATGGAAGCTAGCACAAATCGTAGTGA
>JAFZFY010000326.1 GCA_017555665.1 Pseudomonadota bacterium
GACCTCGACGAAGTCGGCAAGGACGGCCGTCACCTGACGTTCTTTGAGATGCTCGGCAACTGGTCGTTCGGCGACTATTTCAAAGAAGATGCAATCCAGTGGGCGTGGACGTTCATGACGAAGCACCTCGGCTTGGATCCGAAGCATCTGTATGTGAGCATCTACAAGGATGACGATGAGGCATACGACATCTGGCACAACAAAGTCGGCCTTGAGGATTTCCGCATCGCGCGTTTCGGCGACATCGAAAAAGATGACGAAGAGAATTTCTGGAGCATGGGTCCTGTGGGCGCCTGCGGTCCCTGCACGGAGATTTATATCGACCTCCAGCCGTCTGGCGAGATGCTCTGGGGCCCGGGTTTTCCTGACAATCGCTATTTGGAACTGTGGAACGTCGTGTTCATGCAGTATGAGCGTTCGGAAGAGGGCAAGCTGACGCGCCTGCCGATGTGCAGCGTCGATACGGGCATGGGCATGGAGCGCATCCTTGCGGTTCTTCAGCATGTAGACTCCGTGTATGAGACCGATTTGTTCAAGCACATCCTCGAGACGATTGCCGCGCTGCTCGGCAAACCGATGACCCAGGCCGAAATTCTTGCGTCTGCCGACTGCACGGCCTATCGCGTCATTGCCGACCACATCCGTACGCTGACGTTCGCGGTCAGCGAGGGCCAGCCGTTCTCGAACGACGGCCGTGGCTATGTCCTTCGCAGAATATTGAGAAGAGCGGTCCGCTTCGGGCGCATGCTCGGCTTCCACGAGCCGTTTTTGTGCAAAGTCTCGCAGGCTGTCGTCGATTCGTTCTCGAAGGCGTATCCGGAAATCGCACTCGTCGCCAAACAGACACAGGATGTCATCCGCATCGAGGAAGAGCGTTTCTTTGCGACGATTGACCGCGGTATCGCGCGCTTTGAAGAAGTCGCCGCCAAGGCCAAGAACAACACGATTGACGGCCGCGATGCGTTCGTTCTGTATGACACCTACGGCTTCCCGCTCGATCTCACGCAGATCATGGCCGAAGAGCGCAAGATGACCGTCGATTGCGACGGCTTTAATGCTGCACTTGAGGAACAGCGCCAGCGTTCGAGCGAAAAAGCCAAGTTCTATGTTGCCGACAAAACGCCGTGGACAATCCTTCAGGAAGGCCAGACCTGCACATTTAGCGGCTATACCGCTGACACGCTGGACAGCGACATCCTTCGCTACCGCCACAGCGGCGACATCTGCGAAATCATCCTGCGCAACACCCCGTTCTATGCCGAAGGCGGCGGTGAAGTCGGCGATCGCGGCACCATCTCCGCGAAAAATGCGGACCTCGTGTTTGATGTCATCGACACAATGCGTGGCGAAGGCGGCATCGTCCATATCTGCGAGATCCGCGAAGGCTTTATCACGCCCGAAGTCATGAAGGGGCAGTTCACCGCCACGGTCGATGCCGAATTCAGGCTCTCCGTTTCGTGCAACCATACGTGCACGCACTTGCTGCAGGCCGCGTTGCGCAACCTCATCAGCATGGAAATCCACCAGGCCGGTTCGTTTGTCGGCCCCGATCGCTTCCGCTTTGACTTCACGTTCAACCGCGCCCTCACGCATGAAGAAATCGCCGCTGTTGAAAAACGCGTCAATCAGGTCATTGCCGAGGCGCATCCCGTTGTGAAGCACGCGGATGTGCCCATCGAAAAAGCGCGCACAATGGGCGCGATGGCAATCTTTGGCGAAAAGTATGGCGATAAGGTCCGCGTGATTGAGGTGCCGAATGTCAGCGTCGAGTTCTGCGGCGGTATTCATGTCAATAATACGCGCGAGATTCAGACATTCCGAGTTGTTTCGGAATCTGCATGTTCAGCCGGCATCCGCCGCATCGAGTGCGTGACGCGCAAAGGCGCGATGGCGCTATACACGCAGGAACGCGCCGCAGTCGCAGGCGCATGCCGTGCGCTGCACTGCAATGCGGAAGAAATTGTCAACCGCATCGACAAGCTCAACGAAACCAAGACTGCGCTTGAAAAACAAATCGAACAGCTCAAGCTGCGCATCGCGCAGGCCGAAGTTGCGTCAATCCTCGCGACGCGCAAAGACAGCGCAAAGGGCATCGCCGTGTTTGCGGCGCGCCTCAATGTGACAGACCGCAAAGACATGCTCACCTACGGCGACCTCGTCCGCGACCGCATGACGAACGGTGTCGCGCTCCTCGGCGCGATCATCGACGGCAAGCCCGCGCTGTCGTGTGTGGCCGGCCCCGAAGCCGTCAAAGCCGGTATCCATGCGGGCAAGCTCGTCGGCGCATGCGCCGCAATCCTTGGCGGAAAAGGCGGCGGAAAGCCCAATTCCGCACAGGCAGGCGGCACCGATGTCGCAAAGCTCGATGAAGCCATCGCGAACATCTATAAAATTGTCGAATAATCACATTATCGCGCCGGAAGCCACAGGCTTCCGGCACCACCAATCCACAAGCCGCAGCCCCCTGCGGCCTTTGCTTTATTATTCCACATGTCATTATATACAGAGGAAATCCAGAAACGGCGCACGTTCGCCATCATCTCCCACCCCGATGCGGGTAAAACCACGCTGACCGAAAAGCTCCTTTTGTACGGAGGGGCGGTGCATACTGCCGGTTCGGTCAAGGCCAGAAAGAGCGACCGCCATGCCACCAGCGACTGGATGGCCATGGAACAGGAACGCGGCATTTCGATCTCGACATCCGTCATGCGCTTTGAATGGGCCGGCTGCGAGATGAACTTGCTCGACACCGCGGGCCATAACGACTTCAGCGAAGACACCTACCGCACGCTCGCGGCCGCTGATTCCGCCATCATGCTCATCGATGCCGTCAAAGGCGTCGAGCCGCAGACGATCAAGCTCTTCCAGGTCTGCCGCATGCGCGGCATCCCCATTGTGACCTTTATCAACAAAATGGACCGCGAAGGACGCGATCCCCTCGAGCTTCTTTCGGAAATCGAAGAAGTTCTGGGCATCCCGACCTCCCCGGCGACATGGCCTGTCGGTCAAGGCAAAGCCTTCCTCGGCGTCTATGACCGCTGGCACCAGAAGCTTCTGCGCTTTGAGCGCGCAGAAGGCGGATCGAACCGCGTGCCCGTCATCGAAGCATCCCTCGATGACCCGACGCTTCGCAACGAGCTCGGCGACAGCATGTATAATGATCTTCGCGACGGTCTTGAGCTTCTGGACGGTGCCGGCGACAGCTTCGACCGCGATGCATTCCTTGCAGGTAAACTCAGCCCTGTGTTTTTCGGAAGCGCGCTCACGAACTTCGGCGTCGAGCCGTTCCTCGATGCGTTCATCGACCTCGCGCCCGCACCGCGCGACCGCATGACTGCAGATGGCGATATCGTTGCTCCTGATGCCGATGAATTCTCAGGCTTTGTGTTCAAAATCCAAGCAAACATGGACCCGCGCCATCGCGACCGCATCGCTTTCTTCCGGCTCTGCTCGGGCAAATTTGAACGCGGCATGCAGGCCACGCTCCAGCGGACTGGCGCAAAGCTCACGCTCGCGAAATCACTTACTTTCATGGCGCAGGAACGCTGCAACGTCGAGGAAGCTTATGCCGGCGATATCGTCGGGCTCTGGGACTCCGGACAGCTCCACATCGGTGATACGCTTTACACCGGAAAATCCGTCGCTTACGAAGGCATCCCGCGCTTCAGCCCCGAAAACTTTGTCCGCGTCGTTCTGCGCGACCCCCTCAAGCGCAAACAGCTCAAAAAAGGTCTCGATGAGCTCTCCGAAGAGGGCGCAGTTCAGGTCTTTTATGATCTCGAGCGCATGGAGCGCGACCCCATCCTCGGAGCCGTCGGCAAGCTCCAGTTCGATGTCGTCCAGAACCGCCTTGAGAATGAATATAACGTTCACGTCACCTTCGATGGCCTGCCCTACCAGCACGCACGCTGGATCGAAGGCGACCTCGATGTCAAAGAAATGGCACGCCGAAGTGGCACGCTCTGCCTTCGCGATATCGAGGACAGGCTTATCGTTTTGTTCACCAGCGAGTGGATGATGCGTCGCATCATCGATGATTATAAAGATAAAAATATCGAATTCATCGCCGCTGTCCAACCTGGCCGCAAAGTTGGGTAATTTTTTGTGGGGGAAACCCTTTCTTTTTGCCATTTTGTGGGGGAAACCCTTTCTTTTTGCCAAAAGAAAGGGTTTCCCCCACC
>JAFZFY010000003.1 GCA_017555665.1 Pseudomonadota bacterium
CGCTTGTCATCACCCACTATGGCTGAATGGCCATATTTACATGATTGACCAATCCGCGAATCGCGTTAAGCAAACTCCACGGATTAAACACTTTTCGACCGCCAAAGATATAGCCATCATACCATTGTTCAATATCTTGATATTTATCATCTATCCCATAATATGCAAGCATCCGCTTGACATCATTTTCGGTAAATCCCCAGAATTCATCTGGCAAATCTTCAGTCAGCACGTCAACGACTCCGGGATTATTCATCCCTGTAAATATAGATTCTTTCGCGACGCGCATACAACCAGAAATCACGCCATAAGCGAGGTTGCTGTTAGATTTAAATCCCGAGGAAATGAAGCCGCCAATAAGACCAACAGCTTCCTCATACAGCCGGCTTCCGGGATGATGCAGATCATAAACTGCTGCTTTCTGCAGAGGCACATCATATTCGTCAAGCAGAATCACAACTTTCCGTTGAGTGATTCGGTTTAACCAAATACACATATCACCAAGAAAACTATTTAATTCCCTTTCATCTGCTTTCTTATCCAAGTATCTTCTAAATTGCTCCTGCTCCCCCGCGCCCAACGCCGGATGATCGAGCAACATCCTTAAATGCGCCTGACAGGCATCGTAAACAGCTTTTTTGAGCATGCCAACCACCATCTCATAGCTGGCTCCCGACACATCCTTGAACGACAAGGAAATCACCGGATATTGCCCCATCTCGCAAAGCACAGACTCCCCGGCATCCATCACTTTAAGCCCCTCAAAATATCGGCGGTTATCGACAGGCTTGCCTTCATCATCCAATCGATACTCAAAAAATGTCTCAAGCGTGCGAAGCATCAACGTCTTGCCAAATCTGCGCGGCCGCGTCACGACACAAATCTTCCGCATTTGCTCAATCAAAAACGAAATGAATCCCGTCTTATCCACGTAATAAATACCGTCATCTCGCAATCCCGTAAAACTTTCCGATATCTCGCCAAAAGGAATCAATTTTTTAGACATCACGCACACCTCCATGCATCTGAGGCCAACAGCCCCCAACCACCTCAATGACCATAACTCGCCTGCTTCCAAATGGCGAGTTTTTTTAGAGGATTGCCTAGCGATGCGCCTTGCACATCTGCCCATGCGCTACGCGCATACGGCCTTTTGCCGCGCGCTTGTCGCCTACCTTAAGCCGCTTCGCGGCCAGGTAAGGCGTAAGTTTATCGATAAGCACCTACCCAAAGTTTATCGCAAACGGGGAAATGCATCTGGCGCTCTTTATAAAAAATAATCATTGGATACCAACGAAATCCCAACACAAGTCTCGCTCACAACCACACAAGAAAAAAGGAGCAATCGCATGAAGAGCAATAACCACCTATCTCTATACATGATTTGCGCACTGAGCCTATTCACGCTGTGCTGCGGTGAAGACAGCACATCAGATTCGAATGATCCCTGCCAGTCTTGTACTGAAACCCAAATCTGCCAGAATGGTAAATGCGTCGACAAGTCAGAACAACCGAAGGACCCCTGCCAGTTTTGTACTGTAGACCAAATCTGCCAGAATGGTAAATGCGTCGACAAACCATGCAGCACACAAGGCTATGTGAGGTGCGACGGTACCTGCATCGATCCAATGACATCTAATGCTTTTTGTGGTGCCAATGAATCATGCGAAGGATTTGAAAACTGTGGCGATTCCAAATCATGCACCCAGGGACGATGTGAATGCGAAGCTAATGAACATGCGTACAATGATGGATGTGAGGCAGACAGCATTGAAAACTGCGGCGAACATGGCCTAAACTGCGCGACGACCATAGATGGCTGGGCTGATGGAAAATGTATTAACGGCGCATGCCATGTCACCGCATGTCAACCCGATCTCCACTTGAATAATAATGCCTGCGAACCCGATGATACAGATCACTGCGGTTATTTTGGTTCATGTAGTGAGATCGTGGACGGATGGGCATCCGGCGATTGCATACAGGGGAAATGCACGGTCAAATCATGTGTCGAAGGCATGCATGTCTACGGCAACGAGTGTGAGATCGATGACATAAAAAACTGTGGCATGCATGACCGAGTCTGTGAAAAGGAAGAAATCTGCACCAATGGAGAATGTGCGTGCCCGGATGGCTATGCATTATGCGGTGGGGGGAGTTCAGCATTTTGCGTCAACGTACAGTCCAGTACCAGCAACTGCGGCAGCTGCGGATATGTATGTGAACAAGGACAGATATGTTCTTTAGGACACTGCATTGGAGAAACCGACTGTGACGGCACCGTCCGGGACACATCAAAAGATGTAGATCACTGCGGCGCCTGTAACAATCGTTGTGGCGAGGGGCTGATCTGTAGCGAAGGTATATGCCAGGCAGGCAATGGCGAGATGTACTGCAACGGCAGAGTTATCAATTCCCTCAAAGATTCCGCAAATTGTGGCAAATGCGGTAATATATGCTCCGCAGGTTCGAAATGCATTGAAGGTCAGTGTTCTGAAGGCACAGGAGCTACCTATTGCAACGGGTATTCCGTTATTCTTTTAGATGACTCAGCAAACTGCGGACAGTGCGGCAATAAATGTGACGTGGGAAAAATATGCAAGTCTGGCAGATGTCAAACGGGCACTGGTGCTACTTATTGTAATGGGTACGCCAGAAACATTTCTTTTGAAGTCATGAATTGCGGTCAATGCTTCAATAGATGTTCAACAGACAACTCATGCAAAGCTGGGGTTTGCAAAACAGGTTTTGCAGTGGGTGACACAATATTTTTTGGAGACCTAGGCAGATACTTTGAAGACCTCGGCAATTGGCCGATTCAATGGTATATTCTGGACAACGACACAACCAATCGTCGCTTTATGGTGTTGGCCATGGATGTGATTGCTGAAGGAAAGTTCAATGCAAAATCAAATGCTGTGACATGGGAGAATTGCACCATACGTTCATGGCTGAATGGCTATGACAAAAGTAAAAATCTCGCGGGGAAGGACTATACCTCAGACAATTTTATGAAAGTATTTACCAGTAAAGAACGCGCCAAAATACCAAAAGTTAATGTCGAATATGATGATCAGCATTCATCTGATTCTAATTCTCCTCATTCTCATTACAAAGGCAACACCCAAGACTATGTATTCTTACTTAGCAGAGATGAGGTATATAATTTTTTCCCCTGGGCTCAAAGAGATCAGATGTACAAAAAAATTCATTATAAAAAAGTCTTTTGGTGGACTCGCGACACCATATCGTTTAACAATAATTCTCACGTTGTATCCCACGCCCCTTCCTCCAATGATGAGTACGGCAGGAATTTATATAGTTATGGCATAGATGATGAGTATGTTTACAAGAGCTTAGGCGTCCGTCCCGCTTTGTGGATAAACTACTAATCAATCGCGCTATGTATCGCGCCGTGCATATCCACCAGCGCCCCGAAGGGGCGCTTGATATTAGCCCGGGGTAAGCGAAGCGCAACCCCGGGACATATATATCGACCACAACCTCAATAATATATAACGCACCCCCCGGTATATATATCGCCCCCGGGAAATGGCGCGAAGGCGTATCGGCCGAAGGCCGATAGCCGAAGCCCGAAGGCGTATCGGCCGAAGGCCGATAGCCGAGGTCACCAGAATATCAGACGCAATCGAAAACGTGCGAAACGACATCGTCGATCTTGGTGACGGGCACGAACGTGAGTTCACTGCGCACCGAAGCATCCACTTCATCGAGATCGCGCATGTTCTGTTCGGGGAGAAGCACCGTGCGTATGCCAGCCCGATGCGCCGCCAGAACCTTTTCGCGAATGCCGCCCACCGCCAAAACATTACCTCTGAGCGAGATTTCGCCGGTCATCGCGAGCGTTGCAGGCACGGCGACATTGCGGCAGAGGCTGAGAAGCGCGGTAAATATCGCGGTGCCAGCCGAGGGGCCATCCTTGGGAATTGCGCCTGCTGGGACATGCAGATGGATATCGTGTTCGGTGAACCACGCGGGATCGAGGCCGAGCTTTTTCGCGCGAGAACGCAAGAGCGTCAAGGCTGCGCGCGCGCTTTCCTGCATGACCTCGCCAAGCTTGCCCGTGGTGACGAGATTGCCTTTGCCCGCAACTTCGGTCGTCTCGATGAACAGGATATCGCCGCCTGCTGGCGTCCACGCGAGGCCGGTCGAGATGCCCGGGAGACGGTCTTTCTCGATGCGGTCAAAGTCATATTTCTTCTTGCCCACGAACGTTTCGAGGTTCTTGCGACCAATCGAGACGCGAACTGACTTTTTGCCCTCTTCGGCGCCTCGAACGACGCGAGCCGCCGCCTTTCGGCAAATCGAATTTATCTTCTGCTCGAGCTGGCGGACGCCGGCCTCATGCGTGTGATAAGCGATGAGATCGTCGAGCGCATCTTCCGTGATCTGCAGGTTCGACTTCTTGAGCCCGTGCGCCACAATGGCTTTGGGAATAAGAAATTCGCGGCCGATATGGCGTTTGTCGATATGGGTATAGCTCGGGAGCTCGATGATTTCCATGCGGTCGCGAAGCGGCGCGGGAATTGTGTCGAGGCTGTTTGCCGTCGTGATGAAGAGCACGCGAGAGAGGTCTATCGGCGTCTCAATATAATTGTCGACGAAGGCGCTGTTGATTTCGGGGTCGAGGACTTCGAGCAGCGCGCTCGCGGGATCGCCGTGTATATCGCTCGTCAGCTTGTCGATTTCATCGAGCAAGATCAAGGGATTGCGCGATTTTGCATGGCGCAAGGCCTGCACGATGCGCCCCGGCATGCTGCCGACATACGTGCGGCGATGACCACGGATTTCAGCCTCATCATGGATGCCGCCGAGGCTCACGCGCTCGAACTTTCTGCCCAATGCGCGCGCGATACTCTTGGAAATACTCGTCTTGCCGACGCCAGGCGGGCCATAAAGACACAGAATCGCGCCCTTGAAATCCTTGCGAAGCGCTAGAACAGACAGGTGTTCCAAGATCCTTTCCTTGACCTTTTCGAGGCCGTAATGGTCTTCATCCAGGATCCGGGCGGCATTCGTGATGCTGAGGCTGTCCTCCGTCGTGATGTGCCAAGGGATATCCAGAATAGTCTCGATATGCGTGCGTGCGACCGCATATTCCGCACTCGCCTGCGGCAGCATCGCCAGACGGTTGAGCTGCTTGAGCGTGTAATCCTTCACTTCCTGATCCGCATCAAGCGCCTCGACCTTTGCCTTGAGCTCGTCCATCTCATTTTCGGGCGTCTCTTCGATCTGCTCCTTGAGCGCCTTGATATGCTGCCGGATAAAGAACTCGCGCTGCTGCTTGTCCAGATCCGTGCGCACCTTCTGTGCCGTGTTCGCGATGAGCTTGGCAACCTCAAGATGGTTGGCAATGATATCGATCAGGAGCCTGAGACGCTTGGATATCTCGAGCTCTTCCAGCAGGGCGACACGCTGCTCGTAAGGCATCTCGATATGCACCGACAGATAATCTGTCAGCGCCGAAGGATCCGTCATCTGGTCGATCAGCCGCATGATCTCCCGGGTATCCGTGTTGACCAGACGGCACCGCTCGAAATATAGCCTTGCGGACTGGCGCACCTGCCGGAGCAGGTTCTGATCCGTATAGACATCCTCGCCAATAATCGCGAGCGGGATTTCCTGAGCCTCTTCGAGCGAAAGCCTCGGAATGCTGTTCGGCCCTTCATTTTTCAGCTCAAGCGGATGCACGCGCTTCTCGCCCTTGAGCGTGAGCTGCCACGCCTCGCCATTATCGATGCGCATGATCTTGAGAATACGCGTATATGTGCCCGTGCCATAATAAGACCGCAGATCCGTCAGGTCACGGATCGGAAACTCGTCTGTCCGGGGACGAAGCGGCATGGCCACGAGATGCTCCGAACCCTCCATCGCGCTGA
>JAFZFY010000030.1 GCA_017555665.1 Pseudomonadota bacterium
AAGAGACGTGTCACGACACGTCTCTACTCGCCTATGCGCCGATGGCGCATATGGCTCGCATTTTATCGCGCAGGGCGCTCACAAAACTGCGCCGTGCCGCTCTTACCACTGATCGCATACCTGAACTTGCCATCACTCAAATACAGCTCTGCAACGCGGTATGTGCCCGCCTCGGCATACTTCAAATACGCCACCGCACAGTCGGATACATAACGGATATCACCGCGCACTCCCTGTATTCTCAAATGCCGGAATTCCTTGTCCGTCGCCGCGTCAAATGTTCGATAGAGTGAATAGCCCGTCTTCATCTCTCAAATCCCTCATCCTGTTCCATGCATGATGCCTGACCCCAGTTTAACGGCATAAATGCCCAATGACCTCGCTCTGACCGCTGTTGAGTGCCCCCGCTGACGGCATAACGCGCGATCATTCGATGACCGCAACGCCTTTCAGGACCGTCTCGAAGAATTTGACATAAGCATGTCTTGCGCGGTCGTTATAGTAAATCGCAAAATGCGGATCATGCCCTTCGACTTCATACTGAAGCGACCCTGCGGTCACATCCCCGTCCGAAGTCTTGATATTCCCAGACACAGGCGCGCTCAATGCCTCGTCAAAACCCACGAGCTTCATCGCGTCAGATGTCTTCAGAATCTCCCCAACGGGCGGCAATCCGATGGCCGAAATCATCGCAAACTGGCATGAATTCGGGGTCTGCGTATCCCCGATGCCGATCGATTGCGCGATATTCTTGGCCGTCATACCCGCTGCCGGCTCCTTGATAAAGCGATGCGCATAATCCAGCGGATCAAGCGGTTCCGTCAGCCCCTGAACGAAATGACTTGTCACAAAGGCATCATACGACAACGCCCCCTCGCCCACGGCAAACAGCATCCCCAATAGCGTGGCAATAGATTTATCTTTCATAAAATCCGTCACCGACTCGTCCACATCGAAGCCAAAGTCAGACAGATCCGGCACTTCATCGACAAAAGCCATCGATATCCCGGCACCGCCAGCCGAAAGAAATGCATTCTTGACCTGACCGGTCACGCCCAAAAGCATGCCCGCCTCCTGCGAACCCTGGCTATGCCCCATATACATGCCGTAGGAGGGATCAAAAATCACACGCTCAGAACTGCCCGGAACAGACGGCAACACGAATGCGCCTCGCTCCAATAGATCATAGATCACGAGCATATCTATCACGGTCTGACGCCAGCTCTCGCGAATCGTGACGGGATTTGTCGTCAGCATCGTAAAGAGCTGTTCAGACGATAGCCAGCTGCCATCCGAGTTTTTCTGACGTTCCCCAAACAGCACGCCGTCAAACCCGATCATCGCCATCGGCACGCCGCCACGAATCAGCGCAGCCCCTTCCGAATGCACATGCGAATCCGCATCACCGCCTGAACCATGACCGTACACTGCTATCGGATAACCCGTATCAGGCATTTCCGTCTTAGGGATCACGATCTCGTAATACACGGTTTCATGCTTGCCTTCCGACACCAGCTGCCCATGTTCGTCGAACCGGATCTCGCCATCGCCGGCATTCTGGTATGGGAACGTGCCCGCCATATAGCTCACCGTCTTGAACGTCCCACGGAACTTGTAATAGTCTTGATAACTCGTGTACTTGCCAATGGCAACGCCGTCTTCATCCGTGACGACCTCGCCTTTTTCCTTCAAATCAGCCGCGATCTGATCCAGCTCACGCGCCGGATCCATCGTCCTGTACCCTGTCATAGCGCGCACATCCGAAAGCTCCATGCCGAGTTCGCCTTCTGCTGCCAGAGCCTCAAGCTGATCCACATAAAACGACATACGCGCGTTGATCTCTGCTGGCGCTTTGCGCCCCAAAATATAGTGAAGCTTACGAGACATCGACAGCTTCTGCCCCGAAACCGTCAGGCAATTCCCGATCACGGCGATATGCCGGTCGCCGGGATGCGGCCCAACCCCAGGCACTGGCCGCATCACAAGCGTATCTGCAGCCCAAAGCCGGTCGGCTTCCGGATGCGATGTCACATAAACAGGCAATCGCTCCCGATAATGCTTCGATCCCGGCTCTACATTGATCAGCTGAAAACAAGATTCAGGCAAAGCCGTATGAAAGACATCCGGAAATTCCGTCTGATCGATCTTCTGCGAAGCCCTGAAATAGACCGCCCCGATTGTCGGAAATCCGGCGCGTTCCGTTTGCACGCGCTGCATCAGACCTGATAATAGATCATTCACCGTCGGCAGGTAATTGCTGATCAACGTCATAAAGACCGAAGCCACAGGAAGCTCAAAGTGAGACATATCCGGTCTGCCATATTCATCAGTCCGCAACTCGCTCGGATAAGGAAATGCGAAGAAATCCGCATTTTTACGCATCAGCCTTGCCGTCTCATCTTCCCCCGCCGGTCCATCCGCTGGCGCAGATACACGCGCATAATCGAACATAAAGCGCTTTTCAGCCTCGGTCAGCGCATCAAAGCCTGCCATATCGATCGGCGTGTCGGGTAGCCCTTCGCAATCTTCGGCACACGATTCCGGCTCCCCAAGCTCGCATTGGCCATTTCCACACGCCAACACGTCCGTCTTGCAGTCTGAAGCGCAATTTTCTTCAGTCTCGCCTGTTTCGCAGATGCCATTTCCGCAGCCAGAGACCGTACCGCAATCTTCCGGACAACGCTCCGCATCCTCTCCAGACGCACACACGCCGTTTCCACATATTTCCGCATCCGTCTCGCAATCACGCGGGCAGCTCACGGCCGTCTCACCAGATTCGCAAATGCCGTTACCGCAGACGACATTTGCCGGACAATCCCATGGACACGACTGTGAATTCTCGCCAACTTCACACACGCCGTTGCCGCATTTCGCGCCTGCGGCACAATCTTCGGGACAGCTCTGCACGCTTTCGCCATGCAGATTGTCACAGATCATATCCCCGCAAACCACAACGCCTTCACAATCCTGCCGGCAAGTCAGAATCGACTCAAAATGCTGCACATCGCAGATACCATCCCCGCAATAGCCCTGCACGCCACAGTCTTCCGGGCATGTCTCCAAAGTCTCGCCAATACTGGCATCACAGACCATATCCCCGCAGGTCACGATCACGCGCTCATTACAACCATACAGAGCCAGAACGCCCATCAGGGCTGCCAGTAGACCAGTTTTCTTATGATTCATCATGGCCTCATTCCATTTCTTGTCAGTCAAATCATCAGCCATGCCTGTTATACCGCGTCGTGACAGTTCAATAAAGGCGAGTTTTTTCTTAGGGCGGCACACAAAAGAATGAAAAAACGCCGCGTATTCCGGCAGGAATAGCGGCGTTCAAGCCGTGCGTATCGGCGAACAGCCGATAGCGCGGCACACAAAAATCACTCAATATCAGTCGTCGCAGTCGCAATGTCCGCAGCCGCAGCCGCATTTTTTCTCATCTTTTTTCTTGTCGATGATGAGGGCTTCGGTCGTGAGCAGGAGGCCGGCGACGGATGCCGCGTTCTGGAGCGCGACGCGCGCGACCTTGGCGGGATCGAGGATGCCGTCTGCGATGAGGTCGGTATAGGTATCATTTGCGGCATTGTAGCCGAACGAGAATTTGTCATTTGCGCGGACTTTGTCGACGACGACGCTGGGCTCGACACCGGCATTGCGAGCGATCTGGCGAGCGGGTTCTTCAAGCGCACGGCGGAGGATACCGACGCCAAAGCGCTCGGCTTCGGAGCATTCGACTTCGTCGAGGCATTTCACGGCGCGGAGATATGCCGTGCCGCCACCGGGGATAACGCCTTCTTCGAACGCGGCGCGTGTCGCATGAAGGGCATCATCGACGCGGTCTTTGCGCTCTTTCATCTCGGCTTCGGTCGCCGCACCGATCTTGATCACGGCCACGCCACCGCTCAGTTTTGCGAGGCGTTCCGCAAGTTTTTCGCGGTCGAAATCGCTCTTGGCATCTTCGATCTGCTTCTGGATCTGGGCACAACGCGCCTTGATCGCATCCGAATTGCCACGGCCATCCACGATAATCGTCGAATCTTTGGAAATCGTGATCTGACGCGCGCTGCCGAGCATCGCGAGCTTGGTATCTTCGAGCTTCATGCCGAGGTCTTCGCTGATGACCTGGCCGCCCGTGAGGGCCGCGATATCCTGAAGCATCGCTTTACGGCGATCGCCAAAGCCAGGCGCCTTAACTGCGGCAACTTTGAGCGTGCCACGCAGACGGTTCACGACGAGCGTCGCGAGCGCTTCATTGTCAACATCTTCCGCGATGATGAGGAGCGGCTTGTTCGTGCGAAGGACTTCCTCAAGAATCGGGAGGATGTCTTTCATCGAGCTGATTTTCTTCTCGACAATGAGAAGAAGCGCGTCATCGAGCACGCAGGTCATGCGCTCGGAATCCGTGACGAAATAGGGCGAAAGATAACCGCGATCGAATTCCATACCCTCAACGACTTCGAGCACGGTATCCATGCCTTTGGCTTCTTCGACAGTGATCACGCCTTCGTGACCGACTTTTTCCATGGCCTGTGCGAGCAGGTCGCCCACGACGCCATCGCCGTTCGCGCTGATCGTGCCGACCTGACGGATTTCGTTCGGGTCGCGTGTCTGCTTGGCGTTTTTCTGGATGAACTCGACAACTTTTGCCACACCGGCATCAATGCCGCGTTTGAGCGCCATCGGGTTATGACCAGCCGTCACATAGCGGATACCTTCGCGATAAATCGCTTCAGCAAGCACGGTCGCGGTCGTCGTGCCGTCGCCGGCAACATCAGCGGTCTTCGACGCAACTTCGCGAACCATCTGCGCACCGAGGTTCTCGGCGATATCCTTGATCTCGACTTCTTTGGCAACGCTCACGCCGTCTTTGGTCACTTTCGGGCTGCCATAGGATTTTTCAATCACGACATTTCGGCCTTTGGGGCCAAGCGTCGTCTTTACAGTTTTCGCAAGAAGTTCAACGCCTTTCAAAAGTTCCTGACGGGCTGCTTCCTTATAAATAATTTCCTTTGCCATTATTTTTCCCTTTATTTTCAGTAGATTACATGAGTGATTAAAGAATTATTCTTCGACAACCGCAAGCACGTCATCTTCACGGAGGATCATATATTCCTTGCCGTTGAGCTTCACTTCGGATCCCGAATATTTGCCAAACAGAACGACATCCCCGGCTTTGACATCCATCGCAATACGTGAACCGTCTTTTGCGCGCTTGCCCGAACCCACTGCCATCACAACACCCTTGGCGGGTTTTTCTTTTGCCGTATCGGGAATGATGATACCGCCCTTGCTGACGGATTCCTGTTCAAGTCGCTGCACAACGATATGGTCGTTCAATGGTTTCAACATAATGCTAACTCTCCTTGATGAATGAAAATGCGGAGACATTTTACAAGTCTCCGTCAAACGGCACATCAGAGTATGCACATCTTTTTCAATGACAAGCCAGAGAATGCATTTTTTTATGTGGATGTTCAGCCCTTAAAGTTTTTGCTGAAGAATAAGAAAAGTCCCCCTCTCCACAATGGAGAGGAGGACTTAAGGGATGAGATCAGAAAACGATATATCTCTTTAACTAATTTTTATTCGGTAAGCCTGGCGCTGCTCCCGGAATTGTGCCACTTGCGCCTGCTCTAGGCGCTGAACCAGGTGCGGCGCTAGGTGCACCTGCACCAGGTGCTCCGGCGCCAGGGATTGTTCCACTCGCGCCTGCTCTGGCCCCCGGGATTGTTCCATTCGCGCCTGCTCTAGGCACTGCACCAGGCGCACCAGACGCTCGCCTGCACCGGCCGTCTGCTCGTCCTGCGCCCGGAATTGCAGGTGCACCTGCGGCAGGTGCCACGCCAGACATTGACCCCCATTGACCAACATTCTGAAGCATCGGTGGCGGTCCATAAGTCACCAGAGGAGACATTCGCATATTGTGAAGCGAGCGCAATTCCGCACAAAACTCCTCGAAACTCAATTTCTGGCCGCTCTCGGGATCGAACGACAAAAGCTTGTCTGCATGACGTGGCGAGGACACCATAATGTAGACATTCCCAACCTTAAGCGTCTCGCTAGGAATCACTTGGAGCCTGCTGTCCAAAACGTCCATGTTCTCCAACTTGAGTTCATATTCAGAATTGCATTCGGGATGTCTCACCACCCAGGCATTGTCGGCATCCCAAGTCAAAATGGCATGACAAGGCGACACATCTTTTCCAGAAATACAGAACTCGCAATCCTGCCGACTGCCAATGACAGCCTTCTGAGCGTTGCTGTTGAGATGGAACGACCGCACTTCCCCATCCTGAAGTTTGCAAACAAAGACCAAGCCTTCGTCCGGAGAGGAATCCGTAATGGGCTTAACCGACAATTGTGTACCATTCATGGGCTTAACCGATAATTGTGTACCCTCTAGCATTTCGGGTGGACCATAAATGAGACTTTGCTGATCGTTCGCCGCCGCATGCGAGAGCGCATTCAGATCAAACGGCTCAGGCGACGCATCGCCCGCCGCGACTTCCCGAACCACGCGGATCGAACAATGACCGCATGAGAGCTCGCTTCCGTCCGAAAGCTCCAATACCGCCCCATTCACAAGGCTCACGCCGTCCACTTTTGTGCCGTTCGTCGGATGCTTGCCAGGCGGATCCTGAACGAAAAGCTTGCCATCGTTCCAGGTCACCAAGGCATGCACACGCGACACGGAGGCATTCGATGTCAAAAGCCCACATGACACCGGATCACGCCCGACAAACACTTTCGGATGATCCGCATCAAGCGTGACCGACTTTTCTTCTTCCCCTTCATTCAGAACGAGACGATAGGCCGGCAGCTTCTTGGGCATATCGGCTTGCACAATTTCTTGACGCTCATGATTAGCAACACAGATTTCAGGCGACTGCGCCGCACGATTCTCTATCTCTTCAGGCGCTTCACTACGCTTGATTTCTTCAGGCGCTTCACTACGCTTGATTTCTTCAGGCGCAATGATGTCTTTCGGCTCACATGGGCTAGACGTATTCGCCTCAATTCCCGAAGATCGCACGCTGATTGCAAAATTCCCGCATTTAATCACGCTGTCTGCCATGAGTTCCAGCGTCTGCCCCGGCTGAAGATGTATCTCAACCGTCGTGCCATGCATTGGATGCCCGGTTGGGGGATCTTGAATAAAGAGCTTGCCATCCTTCCAAAACACCATCGCATGAACGCGTGACACGGATTCATCTGTCGTATGAATGCCACACGACGAATCGCGTCCAATCATCAAGCTCGGCTGCTGCGCATTGACCGGAACAGACTTCATCCCGGCCGCATCTGAATAAACCAGATGCAATCCACGCGCATCCTCAGCTTTAACCCCTATTGGCGACGTGCTGCTTGTCGGCAACGGCGCCTCAATAGGCTTGTTTTCCACAGGCACTTCGACGCGCTTGATTTCCACAGGCACTTCGACGCGCTTGATTTCCACAGGCACTTCGACGCGTTTGTTTTCCGCTGAAATTTCGACACGCTTGATTTCTTCGGATGCAGCTTTTTCTTTTTGCTCGTGCTCGTAAGCCGCAATCAACTCGGCTCTCGCGATCTCCACGCTGATCGCTAAATTCCCGCACGACAGCACGCTGTTGGCCGGGAGTTCCATCACCTGTCCCGCCTGAAGCGACACACCGTTCACTTTGATACCATTCGTCGGATGTCCCTTCGGCGGATCCTGAACATAGAGCCTGCCCTGATTCCAGATCACCATTGCATGCACACGAGACACAGAACGCTCTGTTGTATGAGCCTCGCATGACGCGTCACGTCCGATCATGACTGTCGGATGCTGCGCATTGACCAGAACCGACTTATTCACATCCGCGTCTTTATAAACCAAGCAAAGCCCGCACGTATCTTCTGCAGGAGCCTCTGTTTTCGCCACACTGACAGCAGGAGGCTGCGCCTCAACCTGCTTGACTTCCTCATGCGCTTCAAGGCGCTTGAGCTCTTCTGCCCTCTCTTTTTGCTCAAGCTCGTAAGCCGCAATCAACTCGGCTCTTGCGATTTCCACGCCGATCACTAAATTCCCACACGACAGCACGCTGTTGACCGGAAGTTCCAGCATCTGTCCCGCCTGAAGTGACACACCATTTACTTTTATGCCATTTGTCGGATGTCCCTTCGGCGGATCCTGAACATAGAGCTTGCCGTCCTTCCAAATCACCATCGCATGCACACGAGACACAGAGCGCTCCGTTGTATGCACATCACATGACGCGTCACGGCCAATCATAGCTGTCGGATGCTGTTCATTGACCATAACAGCACGATCTAAACCAGCTTCTGTGTAAACAAGGCATTTATCGCGCGTGTCCTCTTCTTCAGGAAGTGGCGCTTCACATATCGACGCTTTGTTTTCGGGCACCTGCGCATCAAACTGCATGTTATCTTCGTACGCATCAAACTGCATGTTATCTTCGTACGCATCAGGCCGCCTGTTATCTTCATACGCATCAAACTGCCTGCTATCTTCCGATGCATTAAGCCGCCTGTTATCTTCCGATGCATTAAGCTGCCTGTTATCTTCCGATGCATTAAGCTGCCTGTTTCTGTGTGCCTCAAGAAGCTCCGCTTCAGAGAACATCTCAAAAGACCTGGTGCTTTGATTCACACCGATATCTTCCATCCCACGCTGGAAAACCGCAAGCAACTCTGCGCTCGCAAACTCCAATCGGACCAGGAAATTCCCGCACAAAAGCTCGCTATGAGGCGAGAGTTCCATGACTTGGCCAGGCTGAAGCGGGACTCCGTCAACTTTAATGCCATTCGTCGGGTGACCTTTAGGCGGATCCTGAACAAAAATCTTGCCCTGCTTCCAAGTCAACTTCGCATGCACACGAGACACAGAGCGATTCGCCGTCTGGATCTCACACGCAGGATCGCGTCCGATCAAAACTGTCGGATTCTGCGCATTGATCAAGACTGACTTTTCCTCATCGTTTTCGATATAGACAAGGCATTTTTCACGCGCATCGTCAGCACCTGAATCCGGCTTTTCATTTGACGGCATATAGCTTTCCGGGGCCTGCACCTCAATACTATCAAAGTCATCCGCATCATATCCAGCCGGCGCATTCTGAACCGCATTCGATTCAGAGACCTCAACGCGGATGAGGAAATTCCCGCATAAAAGCTCGCTGTCGGCAAAGAGCTCCAGCATTTCTCCCGCCTGAAGCGGCTCGCCATCCACCTTCATCCCATTCGTCGGGTGACCTTTAGGCGGATCCTGAACAAAAATCTTGCCATGATTCCATGTCACCATCGCATGCACGCGAGACACGGAGCGATTCGACGTTTGAATCTCGCACGACGGATCGCGTCCAATCATGACCGTCGGATGCTGCGCATCCAGCGAGACCGACTTTTCCTCATCGTCTTCAAAATAAACGAGGCGCATTTCGCGCGTATCATCCGCACGTCTGCCAGCAGGATGCGAATCAGAGCGTTCCTGTTGTTGTCCCCGAGATGACATCGTGTTTGCGGACGCCTCATGCAACCGTCCATCGCCATCCCAAGAATCACGGGCAGATGCGGCTTGCGCACGCGGCTGTCTCTGCGGCCCTTCGTCATCCCAAGAATCACGGGCAGATGCGGCTTGCGCGCGCGGCTGTCTCTGCGGCCCTTCGTCATCCCAAGAATCACGGGCAGATGCGGCTTGCGCACGCGGCTGTCTCTGCGGCCCTTCGTCATCCCAAG